>JAHDHT010000249.1 GCA_020631175.1 Chitinophagales bacterium | reverse complement strand
ATCAGCATCAGAAAATACAGCGATACTTTTAATGCCCATCTTTTTACAGGTTCGAATTATCCTTGAAGCAATTTCACCGCGATTGGCAATGAGTATAGTATTAATTTGTTTCATTTTTTTGCTTTCAAAATTTTAGTGTCTCCAGACACCATATCCATCCGTACCTTTTATTTCCTGATTATAAACTACGGCAAGACTAAAGCCTAAATAGTTTCTGGTTTCTCTTGGATCAATTACACCATCATCCCATAACTCAGACGTTGAATACCACGATGAAGATTTAGAATCAGCTTCCTGCATCAACATCATTTTTACCATTTCACCGTGTTTTTCATCGTACTCCTCTCCTCTTGATTTGGCCGAAGCTCGTTGAACAATTTCCATTACCCCGGCTAATTGTTCTGCGCCCATTACTCCTATTTTTGCATTTGGATAAGTAAATAAAAAACGTGGTTTATATGATCTTCCATTCATTCCATAATTACCGGCTCCATACGAATTACCGATCATTAAAGTGATATGAGGTACTTCACTATTCGAAACAGCATTAATCAATTTCGCTCCGTTTTTAATTATTCCTCCTTCCTCATAAGCTTTTCCAACCATATATCCGGTGGTGTTCTGAATAAAAATAATTGGGATATCATTCTTATTGCATAATTGAATAAACTGAGCTCCTTTATTAGCTGATTCAGAAAAAATAACTCCGTTGTTTCCTATGATGCCGATAGGATAACCGTGTATCTTAGCCCAGCCGGTTATTAATGTATTACCATATTCAGGTTTAAACTCTGAAAATTCAGATCCATCCGTAATTCTCATGATTAATTCCCGAATATCAAATGGCTTTTTAATATTTGCAGGTACTACAGATAATATTTCTTCTGCTTCATATTTGGGAGGATGGATTTTTCCGTCAGGAATTAAATGTGGATTTGAAACTTTCACAAATTGCATAATGTCTCTGGCAATTCTTATGGCATCATATTCATCTTCCGCCAGATAATCACTAACACCGGAAACTCGACTATGCATTTCTGCTCCGCCCAATTCTTCATCGGTTGCTTCTTCATTTGTAGCCATTTTTACCAAGGGCGGACCTGCTAAAAAGACTTTTGCAGATTGTTTTTGAAAAATAGCGAAATCTGACATCCCTGGAACGTATGCCCCACCGGCTGTCGCATTTCCAAACACAATAGAAATTGTAGTAAGTCCTTTTTTTGATCGGTTGGTAATATCTTTAAATGCTCTCCCACCGATATTAAAACACCGGGCCTGATCAGGCAAATTAGCGCCACCACTTTCAACCAGGTTGATACATGGTAATTGATTTTCTACTGCAATATCATTGACCCTTAAAGATTTAGCAAGTGTTGCATAATCAATTGATCCTCCTTTTCTTGTTCCGACATTAGAGTTGATCAGACAAAGTTTCCCCTGAACCAAACCGATACCGGCAACATTTGTACCTCCGGCTCCAAAGCCCTTGGCTTCGAGACCCGCAAGCGGCAAAAGTTCTAAAAAAGGACTATCCTCATCCAAGAGCAGTTCGATTCTTTCCCTGGCTAATAGTTTGTTGCGTTTCCGGGCTTTTGCGATATGATGTTCCTTACCCTGAAAGCGACTCTTTTCCATGTTTTCAGAAAGTTGTTCTAAAAACTTGAGCATTTCTGCTCTGTTATCAGCTGCTGCTTTGGCGTTTATGTTGATTTTTGAAGTTAAGACTGTCATGTTGGCCTTTGGAATAATATTAACGAATAAGTCTCAAATGTAACAATAATTAGTCATAAGTGACTAATTATTACTTTGCTTTCCAAAGTTTGTAGACTTTAGCTGATTTATTTGCTGAAAATTGAAATTTTAACAAAAATTTAAAACCATTATTGCGAAATAGTGTTTATATTTGCATTGATAGTATTACTATCTTTAATTAAATATTTACTACTATATGCGGAAATTGGCTACTTCAGCAAAGTTTTCACCCATTCAGCGGTTCAGAAGGCTTTTGAAACTTGATCAAAGAGACATTACTCATGTTTACTTTTATGCACTTTTTAATGGATTGGTTGCATTAACCTTACCATTGGGTATTCAGGCGATTATCAACTTGATTCAAGGTGGTATGATTACAACATCTTGGATGGTTCTCGTAGGATTTGTAATAGCAGGTGTATTTTTTACAGGGCTTTTACAAATGATGCAGTTAAGAATTGTGGAGCATATTGCTCAAAAGATTTTTACAAGAGCAACTTTTGAATTTGCCTATCGCATTCCAAGGATTAAATCTTCATCATTAAAAGGAAATTATGCTCCGGAATTAACCAATCGCTTTTTTGACACTATGACAATTCAAAAAAGTCTTCCAAAGATATTGATAGATTTTACTTCTGCCTTATTTCAAATAGTTGTTGGATTAGTGTTACTTAGTTTCTATCACTCATTTTTCATTTTATTCGGATTTTTCTTAGTTGGTTTAATTTATCTTATAATCGCGATTACAGGTCCAAGAGGCTTAAAAACATCCTTAAAAGAATCTTCATTTAAATACAAAGTAGCTTTTTGGCTTGAAGAAATTGCCAGAACAAGAATATCATTTAAATTAAATCCAACAACTGATATTCATTTAAGTAAAAGTGATGCACTAGTGGGCAACTACTTAAAAGCTCGTCAAAAGCATTTCAAAATCTTAATGAATCAGTATGCTTTTCTAATTTTCTTTAAAGTATTGATTGCTGCGGGATTACTACTGATTGGTGGTGTTTTAGTTTTTCAAGAACAAATGAATATCGGTCAATTTGTTGCAGCAGAGATTATTATCATATTGATTCTTGCTTCCGTTGAAAAGTTGATTAAATCATTAGATTCAATTTATGATGTTTTAACTGCTCTTGAAAAAATTGGTTTGGTAACTGATTTACCATTAGAATCTGAGGAAGGAATTGAATTAGATCATAAAGACGGATACAATATTAAATTACAAGATGTATCTCTGACTTTTGAAGATGCCGCATTCCCAACATTTTCTAAAATTAATTTTTATGTGAATGCCGGACAACATATGTTGATTAAAGGAGGCTCCGGATCTGGAAAATCGAGTTTGTTAAAAATTATCACAGGCATTATTGAACCCAATCAAGGTTTAGTTCTTGTGAATGACTTTCCGCTCAATTCTGTTAAGCTATCTCAACTTA
Organism: Chitinophagales bacterium; assembly: GCA_020631175.1. Classification (GTDB taxonomy): domain Bacteria; phylum Bacteroidota; class Bacteroidia; order Chitinophagales; family JAHDHT01; genus JAHDHT01. The sequence continues at coordinate 1,900 of JAHDHT010000249.1, read as the reverse complement.
GAGAACACTTGGGAATAATCATGAATTCATGTGAACTATTTTCCGGGACTATTCTTGAGAATATAGTTATGGGCCGGGATGATATAAAACCTGAGATGGTTAAAAAAGCAATTAAGGTGACCGGGCTTCAATCGTTTTTATCTACTATTCCGGAAGGATTACAAAAAGAAATTGATCCGGAAGGAAGTAGATTACCGGGAAATATTCTTGATCGAATCCTTTTAGCCAGAGCAATTGTTTCTGATCCGGTTCTTCTTATTCTTGAAGATCCCTTAAAAAGAGTCGATTCAAAAAGCAAAAAAGAAATAATTGAACGTTTATGTTCAAAACAGCATTCATGGAACTTAATAGTTGCAAGCGTTGATCCTGTTTGGGAAAAATATGTAAACGATGTATTTGATTTAGATAAAAATAATAATCCAGATTATGTTGAATATAAGTCCATATAGTGTCCGTCCAAATATAAATTCAGCTAAATTTCCAAGTCTGACTTTTGCTGAAAGTGTAAAAAATTCGTCACGTTTTATTTATACGATTTTACTTATCATGATTATATTTTTAGCGTCATTATGGTTACCATGGACACAAAATATAAGATCAAGCGGATTCATTTCGACAAAGAATCCATATGACAGGCCTCAATCCATTCAATCATTAATAGATGGTCAAATTAAAGAGTGGAAAGTTAAGGAAGGAGACATTGTTGAGGTAGGTGATACTATATTGGTAATTTCAGAAGCAAAGGATGAATACCTGGATCCTGAATTACTAAAGCAGACTAAAAAACAGATTGATGCAAAACAAAACAGTATTGTTTCAGATGCCTCAAAAATTAAAAATATTAATAAACAAATAATTGCATTTGAAAATAATTTGGAAGCTAAATTAAATGCAAATCAATTAAAGCTTGATCAGGTTAATTTAAAAATCCAAACAGATAGTTTAATTATTGAAGCATCAAAAGTAAAGTTACAAAATTCGCAAGCTCAAATTGCACGATTACAGACAATGTATGATCAAGGATTAAAACCATTGAAAGAACTGGAAGGAAAAACTTTTGAATTAAATGAAAGCAGAGCAAAGTTAAGGGAGACTGAAAATAAACTTCAAATACTCATAAGTGAAAAATCAATGCTAATGAATGAATTTGATATTATAAGAAATGAATTCAGTGATAAAATTGCAAAGCTGAATGCCGAAAAAAATACTGTTCAATCAAAACAGTTTAAAACAGAAGCCGACATTGGAAAATTATCCTCGAGCTTTAATATGTATAAAGTAAGATCTCAAGCTACTATAATTACTTCCCCAATAAAAGGAACAATAACAAAAGCAGTTAAATCAGGAATTGGAGAATATATAAAAGCAGGTGAAGACCTTGTTACCATTGTTCCATCAGCATATGACCTGGCAGTTGAAATGTATGTTGCACCAAGAGATATGCCGTTATTACAAATTGGTCAATCGGTTCGCTTACTTTTCGATGGATGGCCTGCAATTGTCTTTAGTGGTTGGCCTTCAAAATCGATTGGAACGTTTGAAGGAGAAATATTTGCAATGGATAATTATATCTCTGAAGAAAATGGTAAGTATAGAATTTTAATAACTCCAACCTCTTTAGATCCATGGCCGGAAGAAATAAGAATTGGTGGAGGGGCAAATGCATTAATACTGCTTAATGATGTCAAAATTTACTACGAATTATGGCGTAGACTAAATGGTTTCCCGGCTGATTTTTACAAATCAGAAAAGCAGAAAGATGTAAAGCTTAAAGCACCTTTAAAATCTGTAAAGTAATGAAGTTTTATTCGAGAAAATTAATTAAGCCTGGCGATTTAAATGCAAACGACACCTTGTTTGGAGGAAGTTTATTAAAGTGGATAGATGAAGAAGCCGGCAT
>JAHDHT010000019.1:20394-29815 GCA_020631175.1 Chitinophagales bacterium | reverse complement strand
CATCGCTTAGCAGCTTTTAATCCACGCGGAACGGATGTTGCCGTAATTTTGGATTTAATGATTCATGACATAGACATTGTTTTAAGTATGGTTAAATCTCATACGAAACGAGTACAGGCAAACGGTGTGGCTATCATCAGTAACACGCCTGATATTGCTAATGCACGAATAGAGTTTGATAACGGATGTGTTGCTAACTTAACGGCAAGCAGAGTATCGATGAAGAAGATGCGAAAAATGCGCATTTTTCAACGTGATGCTTATATCAGCCTCGACTTTTTGTCAAAAGAAAGTCAGATTATCAGCCTGAGCGATCATCCTTTAGACAATGGAATGACACCTCTAGAAATTGAAACCGGCGGCTTGTATGAAAAGAAATATATCTACATGGAAGCACCTGAAATTCCTGAAACAAATGCCATTCAGATGGAATTGAGTGATTTCGCAGATGCAATTATTAATGACACTGAAACACGGGTGCCAATCATCGACGGTTACCGGTCGATTGAACTAGCCAATTGCATTTTACATAAGATTAGTTTGAATACTTTGGTTTCATAAGCGTATTTTTACGCTATGAAGCAATGGTTTTTTTCCATTATTGTAATTAGTCTCCTTTTTGGTGCATGCGATATCATCAATCCTGATGAAATCAATCCAGCAATTTTAGTGATAGATGAAATTATTGTCGATGCCAATCCTGCCACGGAAGGAAGCAGTACACATGGCTTTAGCGATACATGGGTATTCGTCAATAATCAGTCCGCAGGTGTTTTTCCATTGCCTTCTGAAATTCCGGTTTTAGATCTCGGAACTTCTGGTATCAGTGTTTTTGCAGGCATCAAGAATAATAATCAAAGTGGTAATCGTGGTGCATATCCCTTTGTTACTTCAGATACGATGACGGTTAACTTCGTTGAAGGAGAAACGGTGCATGTTACTGCAACAATTGAATATAAAAGCGACCTTGTTTTTGCGATGATCAGCGACTTCGACCAGGCAAACAATTTTGTTGTAGTTGAAAGTACCGGTCAATTACTGGCGACATCAGAACCCGGAGAAGTCTTTGAAGGCACACGATCGCTTAAATTTACAGCAGATGAACTCAATCCGGAATTTGAAATCCGGAGTATAGAAACCTATGAATTACCGTCGGGTGATAATGATATCTACATAGAAATGGACTTTTATAATGAAAGTGCATTAACGGTCGGAATGACTGCTAATATTGAGAATAATCCACCGATTACGGTGGGCGCATTGAATATAGGTCCTAAAAGTGAATGGCGTAAAATCTATATCCCACTGTCTGCTTTGGTAAATGAAGTAGGTGCTGATAGCTACAATGTTGCCTTTAGCGGCTTCCTGATTGACAGTTTAAGTAGTGCAGATTACTATTGGGATAATATCAAGCTGATCTACGAAGAATAAATATCAATTCTGCTTGTTTATATTTGCATCCCGTTTATGGAAGGATAGCAGATAGATGCAACAGGTTAAACGAATTGGCATATTAACTTACTTGATTACCGACTGGCTGATGGCCATGTTGGCATGGACCTGCTTTTTCGCTTTTCGAAAGTTTTACATTGAAGGTATGCCGGTTGATCTCTTTTATATGAGAGATTCGAATTTCTTTATTGGAGTGCTGATACTTCCTGTTTGCTGGGTCATCTTATACGCATTAGCAGGAACATACACCGATGTTTATCGTAAATCCCGTTTTAATGAATTGGGTAAAACATTTTTTCATAGTCTGATCGGAGTAACGATTATCTTTTTTGCTTTACTGCTGGATGATTTTGTAAGTAATTATAAAAAGTATTACAGCCTTATATTTTCTCTTTTTCTATTTCATTTTGTTTTCACTTTTATTGGACGGATAAATATTCTGCACCGGGCAAAACGACAATTGGAAAAACGATTGGTGGGATATGAGACGGTAATCATAGGGGCTAATCAACGTGCATTAAAATTATATCAAAGTATTCAAGGTCTTGATTATTCTTTAGGATATAATTTTGTTGGATATGTGGATGTCTTAAATCAGGATCATCCTGAAATGGAAAGTCATTTACCAAAATTAGGTCAGGCTGAATCCATCAAAACGATAATTGACAAATACAATATCGATGAAGTAATATTAGCAGTTGAAACTTCACAGCATCAAAAATTAAATAAAATAATTAATAATCTCGCCGGTGAAGATGTAGTGATAAAAATCATTCCGGCGATGTATGATATTTTAAGCGGATCGGTAAAAATGAATAATGTTATCGGAGCTGTTTTAATTGAAATTTTTCCGGAAGGAATGCCGAAATGGCAAAAGTATATTAAACGTCTCATTGACATTCTTGCTTCTGCTGCTGTACTGATTACTTTTTCATGGTTGTATTTATTTGTAGCCATTCGGGTGAGATTATCTTCTGACGGACCAATATTCTATAAACAGGAACGAGTTGGATTAAAAGGCAAACCATTTAACATTATTAAATTCCGGTCTATGTTTACTGATGCTGAAAAACACGGTCCGGCTCTGAGCAGTAAAGATGATCCCCGAATTACAAAATGGGGTAAGGTAATGCGTAAATGGAGGTTGGATGAAATCCCTCAATTTTTTAATGTATTGAAAGGGGATATGTCATTGGTAGGTCCAAGACCGGAACGTCAATATTTTATTGACAAAATAACGGAAGTGGCACCAGCTTATCATCATCTAAAAAAAGTACAACCCGGAATTACAAGTTGGGGCATGGTAAAATTCGGTTATGCTGAAAATGTAGACGAAATGATTGAGCGCATGCAATATGATTTAATCTATATCGAAAACATGTCATTGGCGATCGATTTTAAAATCATGATTTATACGCTGTTGATTATTTTCCAGGGTAAAGGGAAGTGACCGCAGGTCATCCTGAGCGAAGCGACCGCAGGTCGTCCTGAGCGAAGCGAAGGATCTTTCTATTTGAAATTGTAGATTTGAGATTTGAAATTCTATTAGCCCCGCTCCTTAAACCTCGCACCTAAAACTGAAAACTAATGCTATCAGTGCTACAAAGTATCGCGCTACAAATAAATTTGAATTTGAGCTTGACACTTGAATTTGCACTTAAAAAAATTCTATCTTACAATAAAAAAAATGAAAAGATGTGGCTGGTGTGAAGGACATGATATTTATATCGATTATCATGACAAAGAATGGGGAGTTCCGGTGCACGATGACCGGCATTTATTTGAAATGCTAAATCTGGAAGGAGCACAGGCCGGATTAAGCTGGTTAACCATTCTTCAAAAACGGGAAGGCTACCGTTTATTGTTTGACAATTTCGAAGCCGAAAAAATAATTAAATACAAAGCGAAAAAAATTGAAGCCTTAAGACAAGACGCCCGAATCGTTAGAAATAAATTAAAAATTAATGCTGTTATTGAAAACGCAAAACAATATTTAAACATTCAAAACGAATACGGTTCTTTCGACGCATATATCTGGCAGTTTGTAGATGGTGAACCCATTCAAAATAAATTTAAAACCTTAAAAGATGTTCCGGCGACTTCGAAAGAAAGTGATATAATGAGTAAAGATTTAAAGAAAAAAGGATTTAAGTTTGTAGGCAGCACTATTTGCTATGCTTATATGCAGGCAGTTGGAATGGTAAATGATCATGTAACATCCTGTTTTAGATATAAAGAAGTAAAAAAATGAAACAAGTAGTCCCTTATTTTAATTTCTCGGGTAAATGTCGGGAAGCACTCGAATTTTATGCACAGGCCTTAGGTGGTGAAATTTCAGGTATTCAAACATTTGGAGATTCTCCAATGGATGTACCTGAAGAGATGAGTAATTTAATTATGCATGCAGAATTTAAAGCAGACGGAATATTCTTCATGGCTTCAGATGGTAACGGACCAAAACCGGCAAGTTCAGGAGATCAAATATCTCTAAGTCTACAGGTTACCGATTTAGAAGAACAACAAAGAATGTTTGATGCTTTAAAAGAAGGTGGAACTGTATTAATGGATATGCAAGACACATTTTGGGATGCAAGATTCGGAATGCTTAAAGATAAATTTGGTGTTCAATGGATGCTCAATTCTGCCACTAATTATTCAGCTCAATAGGGTCGAATTTATTCGACCCTGCAAATTATATTATTATGGCTATCAAAAAACTTAACGGACATAAAGCTGTAATGCCTTACATGATTTTAAAAGATTTAAAATCATTCATCCAATTCGCAGAAAATATTTTCGCTTGTACAAAAAGATTTGAAGTTCCCAGAGAAGATACCGGATTAATTATGCACGCTGAAATGGATTTAGATGACAGCACTATAATGCTTGCTGATGCTACAGATGAATACCCTGTTTGTAATGCAATGTTGTTCATTTATGTGGAAGATGTTGACGCTACCTATAAAAAAGCGATTGAAGCAGGAGCTTCTTCTATTCGTGAACCATTTGATGAAAGCTACGGCGCAAGATCAGCAGGAATAAAAGATGCATGGGGAAACTCATGGTGGTTAGGTGCTGCAAAATAGGGTTGTATTAATTCGACCCTACAAATCAATCCAGTGTATTAAAACATTCATACTTTCCTCTGCGAAGAAATTCGTTTTTTCGTAAACACCACCATTTTTAATGATGGTTTTCTTTGAAGCTGTATTCGTCTCATCACAAGTAATCATTACTTTATTAATTCCACGCCTCTTAGCTTCTGGAAGCGTTAACTTCAAAACCTCAGTTGCATAACCTTTTCTTCTTTGGGTAGGAGGTACACCATATCCTATATGCCCACCGATATGTCTTAATTTATCATTAAGACTATGTCGTAAATTAGAAACCGCTCCTATTTCTCCTTCCTCATTGATTAACCAGAAGGAACTATGTGGAACAAATCCTTTTTCAGGAACCGTTTTAAATCCTTCAATAGTATTTATCATCGCATCAAAATCCGAATAATCAAGTCTTAAAATAAATGGAACCAGTTTTTCTCCACTTTGCTCCCAATCTTTCATCATTCGTATGTAAGCGTCTTTGTATTTAACAGAAGGTGATACTAATTTTAGCATAACAAGGATTTCGAGTTTCAACTTCTTGAAAAGATAATTAGTTCCTGAAATGCGTAAACTCGATTTCACAAGTCTAATTTAAACTGCCTTATCAATAATTGAACGCACTTCTTTATTATAACGTTCAAGCATTTCTGACTCTATTTGGTCAAAAGCATCTTTTTGATATTGTTTCTTTATTTTTCCTTTTTCAAGAAAACAAATTTCATCACAAACATTATATAAAGGTCCCATAATATGAGAGGAGATTAAGACCGTTTTACCTTTTTCTTTAAGCCGGTAAATAATTTGTTCGAAAGCCTGAGCAGTTTGTAAATCCACTCCATTAAAAGGTTCATCCAAAATATATAGATCACTATTTTTTTTAAGAATAGCCATCATCGCCAATTTCTTTTTCATTCCGGTAGAATACTGATCAATAAACTGCTTTAAAGGAAGTTTAAAAATCTGCAACAACAATTCGGCATTGTAAGATGAATTTAAATCCGGAAATAAATCAAGAAATTCCTTCCCGGTTGTCTTTGGATAAAAAAAGTTATTGGTTTCTAAATAGGCAACACTGTCATAATTGCATTTTTGATCATTGAAAGTGATCGATCCTGAAGTCGTTTTTTTATAGGCCGCAATACCATTAAATAAAGTCGTCTTACCTGCACCGTTTATTCCAACAATACCGCATATCACATTCGCTTGAATTTTTAGATTCAACTTTTCAATAACAATCTGCTCACCATAAGCTAAGGTCAAATCCTGAATATTAAGCATCGAAATAAAGTTTTAAATTTTTTCTGGCTTTAAAAAAGAAAATGAAACAAAAAATAATAGGTATAGGAGCCAGATAAGGTATAACAGGACAAAGTGAAGCTAATGCTACCGTCAATCCATTAGAAGACAAATCGCGTTCAGGTTCAAAGTTTGCGTATTTTAAAAAAATAACAAACAAATAAATCATATTTAATCCCAAAAATAAAATCAATACCAGCCACCCATCCGAAGGTTGAAATAAATAATTTAAACCAAGGGGAATCAGAATAATCAAGTTTAAAAGAAGCAAATGATTAGCACATTTTTTTCGCAAAAAATGACCCCTATTTTTACCCTGTACTTTTAACATTGCCAGAGATTCACTTTGCTGATAAAAAGTAAAAATTATAGTTGTTGCTATATAAATTAAAATTAATGGAAGTATTCGCACCCAGCAAAAAATAATAGAAAGCAAAATGAGTGGTAATAAATAATACCAATATTTTCTAATGCCAGATCTCCACTCAAATGCATTAGCCGGAATGAAATTCAGAAAAGGATTTAATGTTTGCGCTTTTAATGCAGGAGAAGGAATAAATGGTAAGATCAGGCAAGCAATAATAAATACGAATGCCGCTAATAGATTTCCTGTGATAATGAAAAGCAGTAAAATCGGAATGGATAATATGAAGTATTCAAAAGTGATTTCCAATCGAAATCCTTTGATATGATGTTTAAGAAAATTCAAATCCTTGCGTCTTAAATGAATTTGTAAAAGGCTCAGGATGGAAAGCAATAAAATTACTTTAGCTGATATCGGGTCTTGTAAAAATCGATACAAACCATAACACAATACTCCGATCAAAATAGGTAATGCAAGAATGAAAGCACCCATTCCGTTCAAAGAACGGCTTAACTGTTTTAATCGAATTTTCACTAAGGCCAATCGCACGATTCAAAGGTAGACTTTAAAATGTGAATGAATATTTAGACGGATGTTAAGGAATGTTTTTTTGAAAGTGACTCCTTACAGCTTACGATTAACTTTGATTCGGCATTCAAATTGACCTTCGGTCACTTTTTTGTACCTTTGCAAACTCTTTTGAGACAGAATGACTTGTTATTAACGTAAACCAAACAGACATAGCCTATGGCCTTTGATATTGACATGATTAAGTCGGTCTATGCACGCTATCCGGAGCGAGTTGCAGCAGCAAGAAAACTGCTGAACAGACCGTTAACACTAACTGAAAAAATTCTTTACACGCATTTGCATAAGAATCAAATCCCTTCTTCCCCTTTTACCAGAGGAAAGGATTATGTTGATTTTGATCCGGATCGTGTTGCCATGCAGGATGCTACAGCACAAATGGCACTTTTGCAATTTATGCAGGCAGGTAAGCCTAAAGTAGCCGTTCCATCAACTGTACATTGTGATCACCTGATTCAGGCGAAAACAGGAGCAGCAGAAGATTTAGCAACAGCAAAAGATGTCAATTCTGAGGTATATGATTTCTTAGAATCTGTAAGTAATAAATATGGTGTTGGATTTTGGAAAGCCGGTGCCGGAATTATTCATCAGGTAGTATTAGAAAACTATGCATTCCCGGGAGGAATGATGATCGGAACCGATTCTCACACGGTAAATGCCGGTGGATTAGGTATGGTGGCGATCGGTGTCGGTGGTGCCGATGCTGTTGATGTAATGGCAGGTATGGCCTGGGAATTGGCAATGCCGAAATTAATCGGTGTTCATTTAACCGGAAAATTGAATGGATGGACTGCCTCTAAAGACGTAATTCTGAAAGTAGCAGGAATTGTATCTGCCAAAGGTGGAACAGGAGCAATTTTAGAATATTTTGGAGAAGGAGCTAAAAACATTTCTTGTACCGGTAAAGGTACCATCTGTAATATGGGAGCTGAAATCGGCGCAACCACTTCATTGTTTGGATATGATGAGTCGATGTCGAGATATCTAAAAGCTACTGAAAGAGCTGATATCGCTGAAATGGCAGATGGCATTGCAGAACATTTAACGGGTGATGCTGAAGTTTATGCCAATCCGAACGATTACTTCGATCAGGTGATCGAAATAAATTTAGATGAGTTAGAGCCTCATATTAACGGGCCATTCACTCCAGATTTAGCATGGCCGATCAGCAAATTTGCTACAGCCGTAAAAGAAAACAACTGGCCACAAAAATTAGAAGTGGGCTTAATTGGCTCATGTACCAACTCTTCTTACGAAGATCTCGAAAGAGCAGCTTCGCTTGCACAACAGGTGATCGATAAAAACTTAGAATTAAAATCTGAGTTTACTATTACACCGGGTTCTGAGCAGGTAAGATATACCACTGAAAGAGATGGACAATTAAAAGTATTGGAAGATATTGGAGGAGTTATTCTTGCCAATGCATGCGGACCATGTATTGGTCAGTGGGCGCGTCATAATGATAATCCGGATAAAGAAAACTCGATTATCACTTCATTCAACCGTAACTTCTCAAAGAGAAATGACGGTAATCCAAAAACACACAGTTTTGTTGCTTCGCCTGAAATCGTAACAGCTATGGCTATTGCAGGTGACTTAGGATTCAATCCTTTAACAGATACGTTAACTAATAAGGATGGAGAGGAAGTTAAGCTGGATGAACCAAAAGGTATTGAATTGCCTACGGGTGGATTTGATGTAGTTGACAGAGGATATCAGGAACCTGCTGAAGATGGTTCTGGTGTCGAAGTAGTTGTTTCTCCTACCAGTGAACGTCTTCAGTTACTTACTCCGTTCGAACCATGGGAAGGAACAGACCTTACGGGTATGAAGCTGTTAATGAAAGCCAAAGGAAAGTGTACAACTGATCATATTTCAATGGCAGGTCCTTGGTTAAAATATCGTGGCCACCTTGATAACATTTCTAATAACATGTTGATTGGCGGTGTGAATTTCTTCGGCGAAGAAGTTGGAATCGTAACTAATCAGCTAACAGGAGAAAAGCAAAAAACGCCGGATGCTGCAAGAGCATATAAAGCAGCCGGTATTGGCACCGTTATCGTTGGTGATGAAAACTACGGTGAAGGTAGTAGCCGTGAGCATGCTGCGATGGAGCCAAGATTTTTAGGTGTAAGAGCTGTAATCGTAAGATCATTTGCGCGAATCCACGAAACCAACCTTAAGAAGCAAGGTATGTTAGGCTTAACGTTTGCTAACCCTGCTGATTACGATCAGATCAAAGAAGACGATACGATTGCTATTAAAGGTTTAACAGAATTCACAGCTGGCAAGCCATTAACGATTGAGTTAACGAGAGCAGACGGTTCGACTTACAGCTTTGAGGTTAACCATACTTACAATGAAGATCAGATTGCCTGGTTCAAGGCAGGAAGTGCTTTAAATAAGATTAAAGAATTAAATGCTTAATAGGTTTCTTACCAAAAGAGTATTAAAATAATGAAAGCCGGTTTCTGAAAAGAGGCCGGCTTTTTTTGTAAGACCGCATTCGGCTCCGAGAATCGAGATGCGAGATCGCCTTCTGCTCCGAGAATCGAGATGCGAGACCGCCTTCGGCTGCGGGAATCTAGATCGAACTTCGTTTGCAAGAATATTTGGC
>JAHDHT010000019.1:11979-20294 GCA_020631175.1 Chitinophagales bacterium | reverse complement strand
GACCGCCTTCGGCTGCGGGAATCTAGATCGAACTTCGTTTGCAAGAATATTTGGCGGCAAGGAGATTTGAAATTGTAGATTTGAAATTTGAAATTGGCTTTGAAATCTGACTTCTGACTTCTGAGTTCTGAATTGTCTAAAAATCATCCAAAAAACAAATTTGAGTTTGAATTTGACGTTTGAGTTTGCACTTCCTTGAACTTGATTCTTGAACTTGAAACTTGAACTTTAAAATCGGTCAGGGGGCGACGCGGCTATCCTTTTTTAAGTCGAATGGCTCAGGCCAAAGGAGTGGCAAAGCGACCGGCGGAAGCTCTTGCCGCGACTATTGGCTGTGCCTTGAGCTAAAAAAGATAATAGCAAAGCACCCGCCCGGACCGCCAAAATAGTATAAATGTCTTCAATAAACATTTTCTTATATGTATAAATTCCGAGATATAAACCCTGTAAATATGTTATTACAATGTTATTCTTTTACTAAATTAGTATGAAGACATTTTTTACACTAAACCATACAAATTTTATGAAACCTAATTTTAAAGCTTTATTCAGCTTATTGATCGCATGTATGATCGTACCGTATCTGCATGCACAAACGATTACCGGTACCGTTGTCGACGGCGAATCCGGTGAGCCTCTGTACGGAGCAACCGTGCAAGAAAGCGGCACTACGAATGGTGCCTTTACTGATCTCGACGGAAACTTTAACTTAAATGTTTCCTCTCTACCGGCTGTTTTGGTAGTTCGTTATACGGGCTATATCATTCAGGAATTTGAAGTCAAAAACACAGACAAAGTTACCATCAACTTAAATTCGGGCATCGGTCTCGATGAAATTGTTGTTGTTGGTACGCGTGGTAAACCAAGAACGATTATCGAGTCTCCGGTTCCGATCGACAACATTAACGCTGCTGATCTCGTGAATAGCGGTCAGACCAACGTAGATCAAATGATCAATTTCAGAGTGCCTTCTTACAACTCTTCTAACCAGACTATTTCTGATGCGACAGCGCATTTCGATCCGTCTGAATTAAGAAATATGGGTCCTTCAAGAACGCTAGTTTTGGTAAACGGAAAACGTAAAAATCAAAGTGCATTAGTTTATGTAAACGATACACCCGGTAAAGGTGAAGTTGGGGTGGATATGAAATCTATTCCTGCTGCTGCTATCGAAAGAGTGGAAGTTTTACGTGACGGTGCTGCTGCTCAATACGGTTCTGATGCTGTTGCCGGTGTAATTAATATCGTTCTTAAAGATGGAACAGACGGTGCGGTTAACCTGGGTGCAGGAATTACAACAGAAGGCGACGGACTAATGTATGAAGGTTCGATTAACAAGGGTATTAAATTAAGTAATACTTCTACTTTAAATTTAACAGCAAGCTATTATCACCAGGATGAAACAAATCGTGCCGGTGAGCCGGGCGAAGATGCTTTATTTGGTGTAGATGGTACAGATCCTTTTATCGCAGATAATCCTGATTTGGGAATGACGGTTGGTCAGCCTGCGTACGATAAGTACTCCGTTTTTGCTAACCTTGCAAATGGTTATAATAACAACAAAGGTGAATTTTATATCAACGGTGGTTACACTTTCAGAGATGGTAAATCATTCGCACTTTACAGAACTCCTTACTGGATTCCGGATGATGCAGGATTATTAACACCTGACGGTGAAGACTACGATGGTTTCCAACCAACATTCGAAACAGCAATTAATGATATCACAGCTACTATTGGTAACAAATATGATTTCAACGGATGGAACACAGATATCTCTTTAACTTATGGTGCGAATTCAGTTGATTATTTAATTGGTAATACCATTAACCCGGCCTTATTACCAGACTCACCAACAGAGTTTGACGCCGGTGCTTATGCATTCAGTCATATCTTAGGAAATATTGACGTTTCTAAAGCATTAAATGAAAACCTTACCATCTTTGCAGGTACTGAAGCACGTCAGGAAACGTTCAAGGTAACGGCCGGACAAGAAGAGTCATATGTTGATGGTGGTGCGCAATCATTCCCTGGTTTACAACCTTCAAATGAATTAGAAGAAAACAGAACAAACGTTGGGGTATACGCAGGTGCTGATTTAGATATTACAAGTGATCTTTTAGTTGGCGCTGCAGTTCGTTTCGAGAACTATTCAGACTTCGGAAGTAACCTTTCATGGAAGGTAAATGCAAGACAAATGTTCAACGACAAAAAAGGTGCTGTAAGAGCTTCGGTTTCTACCGGTTTCCGCGCGCCAAGTTTACACCAGATTTATTTAAGTAATGTACAAACATTAGTTTCAGGTGGTACAATTTCAAATCAAGGTACTTTTAATAATGTAAGCCCGGTAATTAAAGACTTAGGTGTACCGGCATTAGATGCAGAAACCTCTTTCAACATTACAGCGGGTGTAACGTACAGACTAACGGATGACCTTTCTATTACTGCAGATTATTATAACATTGCTCTTGATGATAGAGTTTTATTTACCGGTGAGATAGGTGAAGACGATGATCCTGATACAATTAATCCTGTTGAGCAAATCTTAATTGACAACAGCGTGACCAGTATTAAATTCTTCGTTAACGCTTTAAATACAATTACACAAGGTGTTGATGTTGTAGCAAATTATGATGGAAGAAAGATCGGTTCGAACACAAGATTAGGCGGTACCTTAGGTATTAACTGGAATACAGTTGAAATTGACGGAACCATTGATGCACCGGGTGTAATCGGCGAGCAAGGCTATGATATTTTCAATAGAAAAGAACAAAGTCGTGTTACAACTGCACGTCCAAACTTCAAAGCATTATTAGGATTAAATCTTGATGTCGGAGGTTTAGATGTTCGTTTAAATAATACTTACTTCGGTGAAGTTACATGGCAACATGCAACAAATCCTGATTTCGATCAAACTTTCGGTGGAAAAGTAATTACCGATTTAATTTTAGGATATGGATTTAACGATAAATTCAATGTTAATTTAACCGCAAACAATTTATTAAATGTATATCCGGATGAAATCAATCCATTCGACGATCCTGTAACCGATCTTGGTGGTCGTTTCCGTTACCCATGGGAAGTAAACCAATTCGGTTTCAACGGAACAGTAGTGAAGTTAGGTTTGAATATGCAATTTTAGAAATTAGTAATTAGACCATATTTTAAAAAGAGCAATATCATTTTTGATGTTGCTCTTTTTTATTTGAAGCAAAAAACTTTATCGTGCTCGATTAAAATCCTCACGCGCTTTCCATTGCAACGCGCTGCCGCTTCAGGCGCTTCAGCATATGTTTTCTTTGTCTTCCTTCGTCAGCCTGCATAAAACATTGCTTCAGTGCTCCTCATCTGCAACGGGTTTCCACTACAATCACGGCTAGCCTATAGGTTGATGCATGCGAATTAACTATAACCGATTCAACATTACACTATTTAATACCTGCCCCTCACGCATAATTTGAACAAAATATAAGCCGGATGAAGTTGTCTGTCCCGAAGAACTGTTTCCATCCCAAAATAAATTATGCCATCCTGCATTTAAATAAACATCTTTTGAATAAATCTGATTGCCCAGAATATCATAAATCACTAATTGATAATCACTGTTTTCCTTTGCGTTAAAATCAATCTCTACATATTCATTAAATGGATTTGGATAGACTTTTATTTCTGATAGAATGGTAGCATCCTCTATACCTACCGGTGTTGTAATTAAAGAAGATAAATTTAACATATCCGCATTTAATATTGGGCGATTATCATATCCCAATGCTGTCGGCTGCTGTTGCATAATACCAACTATTTTGATTTTTGAAGCATCCCATGCAGCAGGTACGGTATAAGTATAAGAAGTTGAAAACGCATCCCCGGGATTAACCGCAGGCACATTAACAATACCGATATCTCCCCACTCTTCTCCTAACATTGCACGTAAAACATATCGATGTGTATAATCACTAATCAAACCGGAAGGACTTGCCTGAGCATATGAAGGATCACTATTTTGAATTTGATCTTCAACGATGAACAAATTGAAATTTAAAAGCAATCCGGAAATCGCTTGTAAAAATTCCACATCAACGTCAACAGATAATTGTCTCGTGGTCTCATTATAAGAAGCATTATTTAAAGCAACGCTTGCCTTAGGGGCTGTAGCCTTTAGTTGGCTTATTCGATTATTCAAATTCGCTGCATCGACTTCTAAGGCCACATAACTTTCGCCGGTTAATAAAGTTCGGTTGATCATTGCCGCCGGAGCACTCGCTCCGGTAAAGGTTCCTGCCAATTGAAAAGCAGCATCAACATTCATAGGTTCATCCGGACCAAAATGTAAAGCCACAGGTATTACATCTGGGTGCACGCTTAACACCTGTTCCACTTCCATTGCAGCGGCAGGACAAGCATCACACCAGGTCGTTTCAAATACTTCTAATACAATTTTTTGATTTTGAGCAAAAAGGGTGTTTATATTAATTAAAACTAATATGAATAAAATTTTGCGCATCGAAATAATGGTTGATTATTTATAAGATAATAAACTTATGCACTTGGTTGCTTGATTTTTTGACGCGATTGTAACTTAGTTTTCATAAAGACCTGCTGCGGCATTTAAATTCTTTGCAATACGACTCCTCAAAAGTCTTGGTTTTAAAACTTCCACCGATTTTCCAAAGCCAAGAATTAATCGTTCTAATTCAAAATTCAAATGTACCCTGAATTCAATAATTACATGTCCGCTTTTCTCCCGCTCAATAAACTGCTGACTTTTATGAAATGGTTTGGTTAACACATAAGGTGCATGTTCCCTTGCAATTCTCAAACGAACCGTCATTAATGCTTTATCATTCATTACAGTAGCACCAATGGTATTTTCATAATATTGGTCTGCATTAAATTTCCGTTTTCGATAGTTAGTCTTCAAATCTATATCAATCGCTTCTATCCGATCAAGCGCAATGGTTATAAGTTGATCTTGCCCACCCCTTCTACCGACTGTAAACCATCTATTATTAAATTCTTTCAAAATATAAGGATGGAAAATAAATGTACTTGCCTGCCTTGCTTTAAACGATTGATAGGATATGCTCAAACAACATTCTTTAACTATGGCTTGATAAATAATATCTAAATATTCAAGCCCTTTTAAAGATTCGTTTTTATCCAGATGAATAATTGACTCTGTATTATTTTTCTCTGTATAGACTTTGTCTTCTAAACGATGAATTATTCCACCCAATTCTTTAAACAAAGAAAAATCTTTGAACTGTTTCAGCATTTCAACAGTTTCCTGCAAAATATGCATATCATTTTCTGATAATGGAATATTAGTAATCGAATAATTTTCATCTTCATAGGTATAATACTTTCGATCATAAACAATAATTGGTGCATTGTAACCCAGCTTATCACTGCGCATCATTTGAATATCGAGCTGAACGCTGCGTTTACTTACATTTACTGTTCTTCCTTCATATTCATATAATGCATCCGAACAGGCATCGATTAAATCTTCTAATGTCCATTTTCGATAACGGTTTTGTAAACATTTATCGATCGTTTTATATCGAATAAGTGCATTTTTATTTTGAGCCATAGAAAATAAATTTAATCCGGATTATGTATTAGAATTCGTCATTTAGCAATAAAATCAGACTGCTATATTGAATTTGAGAACTTAGTGCAACCGTTGATTTTAAAGCTATTTTTCTTGCAATAGATTTCCTGATGCATAATTTGTATTTAACTACGCAAAATCATTGCGTAGTAAGGTAAGAGATTTGTGTCGTAATTAATATTAAATGTTATGAAAACTTTATTTAACGGAAACGATTTGATCGCGATGGGTTTTGAACCGGACAATTGGTTTAAAGATGCGATTGCTCATGTAAATGAACAAGCCTTGGAAGGAGAAGCTTTAACACTTTATTTAGAACAGTATAAGCGACCTCCGATGATACCGCTAAATGAAGAACCGGTTTCATTTTCGATTAATATTGAAGCAGAGAATGAATTGGAAGAAGCGAATGTAAATATGGTAATCGAAACAATGCAGGAATTAATGAAGACGCCTACATTGGTTGACGGTGCCTTAATGCCTGATGCTTGTCCGGTCGGTCCTATCGGCATTATTCCTGTTGGTGGAGTTGCGGTTGCAAAAAATGCAATCCATCCCGGAATGCATAGTGCTGATATTTGTTGCTCTGTGTTTTACTCTGATTTTGGTAAAGTAGATCCTAAATTGTTAATGGATGCAGCTTTTGCTTCAACACATTTCGGACCGGGTGGAAGAGATCGTGCTGATCAATATCCCTTTCCGTCCGATTTGTTAGATGCTTTTTATTCAAATAAATTTTTGGCATCCAAAGAAATGGAACAATTGGCCAGAAAGCATTTAGGAACACAAGGTGATGGAAACCACTTTTTATTTATCGGAATCTCAAAAGAAACCGGAAATACAATTATGGTTACTCACCACGGTTCTAGAGCTGTCGGAGCTAAATTGTTTCAGAAAGGAATGAAGGTGGCTGAAAAATTCAGAAAAAGAATTTCTAAAGAAGCCTTGAAAGAAAATGCCTGGATTCCTTTTGATAGCGAAGAAGGACAATCATATTGGGAAGCATTACAAATCATTCGTGAATGGACGAAAGCAAACCATATGGTATTGCATGATGCAGTGGCTGATAAATTAGGTATTGATATTATTAATCAATTCTGGAACGAACATAATTTTGTTTTTAAGGATGGAGATTTGTTTTATCACGCCAAAGGAGCTACTCCATTAGATCCAAAGTTTTTACCGGACATTACCGGTCCGAGAATTATTCCTTTGAATATGGCGGAACCGATTTTAATTGTGGAAGGAGAAACAACTGCAACGAATTTAGGTTTTGCTCCTCACGGAGCCGGTAGAAATGTGAGCAGAAGCAAGCATAGAAAAATGAACGCCGGTAAAACGAATGAAGCAATTTTTGCAGAAGAAACGGAAGGATTAGATGTTCGTTTTTTCATGGATGAAATTGATATTACAGAATTACCGAGTGCCTATAAAAATGCAGCTCAGGTTAGAGCGCAAATGAAAAAGTTTGGCTTAGGTAATGTGATCGATGAAATTCTTCCGTATGGTTCAATTATGGCGGGTGACTGGGATAAGCGAGCTTATTGGAAGAGAAAGAAAAAAGTAAAGGCGAATTAATTCGCCTTTATAAAAAGGGGCCGGGAGCTTATTGGAGAGCACCTTACGAGTGTACAGGGAGATCAGGTTCGAATCCTGTCGGCTCCACAAAAAATATTTTTTTTTAATTTTCAGGAACTTATAACATCAATAATTAATTAATTGTTTTTGTAAACAAAAAAGAAAAATTAAATAGTGGATTTATTCAAATTACATCAACGGAATTATTTGTCGCTCGAACATCAAAATTCGAAGCTAATGGAAGAACTATATCCGAGTTGTAGTAATATATTTTCACATAAATATTTTCCGGAATGATGTAAATACTTTTTAATAGAATATTAAAAAAGGCATTTCGGATTCGAAATGCCTTTTTTTTTTTTTGAAATAAATTAAACGGAAGAACAAACAGAACGGTGACTGTAGCGGTCTTGAAAACCGTCGAGCTGTAAGAAGCCTTGGGGGTTCGATTCCCTCTTCTTCCGCGATAGTGTTGAGGATAGCGGTTTTGAATGTAAGTTGCGAGAAATTCCCGCTGGCGCGACCGTCTTTGCGCAGCAAAAGCGAGGATGGAAATTGTCCCGCTGGCGAGACCGCAACGAAGTGATCCGAGGGTGGATAAGGAGAGCAGGCAAATATTGGTTTGTTGCGCTTGTTTGCTAAACAAGTCTTCCTCAGGGAAGTATGGGTTCGATCCCCATGTTCTCCGCAAAAAACGTCCCGCCAGCAAAACTGAAAAGTTTTTAACGAAGTATAAAATTGTTCCGCTGGCGGGACCGCAACGACGAAGGAGTGCGAGGGTGGAAAACAATTTGAGTTTGAGTTTGAATTTGCCACTTGAATTTAAACCTGAACTTAACACTTGCACTTGAAACTTGAACTTGAAACTTGAACTTAAAAAAAGACAAAGAGACCGAACGGTTAGGTATCAGTCTGCAAAACTGACGAAGAGGGTTCGACTCCCTCCTTTGTCTCGAAATAAAATGGGAATGCGCCGGAGTTGAAGAGCCGGGCCGGTCTGTAAAACCAGTGCTTTAATTAGCTGAACAAGTTCGAATCTTGTCATTCCCACATAACCTATAGACATTGCGTCTGTAGAACTATAGGCGCGATCCATTGGCGTGGTTACCTCACTTGGACTGAG
>JAHDHT010000019.1:0-11879 GCA_020631175.1 Chitinophagales bacterium | reverse complement strand
CGTCTGTAGAACTATAGGCGCGATCCATTGGCGTGGTTACCTCACTTGGACTGAGGGTTATTGCAGGTTCGACTCCTGCCGCTTATACAAAACCAGCCCATATACGTCCCGTTCGTATAGTGGCCAGTACATCTGACTTTCTATCAGAAGACAGGGGTTCGATTCCCCTACGGGATGCAAAATTGAGTTTTAGCTCAGTGGTAGAGCAGAGGTCTGTTAAGCCTATGGTCGCAAGTTCGAATCTTGCACACTCAGCATATTGTAGGGGCGAATTAATTCGCCGCTACCAGGTGGAATGTTCACCACAAATTGGGGTGTAGCTCAGTTGTTAGAGCACCGGTCTTTTACACCGGGAGTCCCGGGTTCGAGTACCGGTAACCCAACCAATAAGGGCGAATTAATTCGCCCCTACCAGCAGGAATGGCGGAACGGCAGACGCGTTCGGTTTAGACCCGAAATTTTGAGAGTTCGAATCTCTCTTCCTGTACGAATTAAAGAACAAACTGACCCGTAGTGTAACGGTGAGCATATCGGTCTTTGACACCGATGGCGCAGGTTCAAATCCTGCCGGGTCAGCAAAAGTATGGGCGAATTAATTCGCCCAATATATGGTACCTGTAGTTTAATTGGCAAAATAGCGCACTGTGCATGCGAAGATCAGGGTTCGAATCCCGCTGGTACCCAAAAGTTATATTATTACGCAAATTGATTGCGTAGTGATATGTGAGATTTGTATTGTGATTGATAAGGGTCGTCCTGAACATGGTTTATATCGAAATCCGATATAAATATTCAAACTGAAAAACAATTTGATTTTCAGGATGGCCCCGCCTCAACAAAAAATGGCGCAGATCTGGATGTTTGGTTTTTAAATTATCGCAACCCTGCTTCGGTCAATAAAAACCTACTCTTTTGCTTGGTTCGATTCCAAGGCTGCGCCACCTATCTTCTCTGAAGGATGTACCCTATAGGTACCGTTGGTTCGACTCCAACAGAAGATACAAGGTCAAAAGTGAAATACTCAACAAGCTTTGCAAACGCTCAACCCGTTTCACTTGATTACCTGATATCAAACGGTCAATTAAGACTTACTTGCGGCATGTTATGCCACTTAACTATAATTAAGACTGAGTCTTGAAATTACCGTTTGATTTTTTTATTAACAAAAAAAGAAAGACAATGAATTTACAAAAAGTTGCAATTCGAAAAGGTGCCGTTTTTATTAAAACAGCAAAAGCTCAGTCAGAAACAACTGAACAGCTAACAACGCAAACCTTTAACCTGTTAAAGCATATAAATCAATTAGGTTTTTCTTTTTCTGAAAATGCATTACAGGAAGTAAATAAATTGAATATTGCTGATCAGCTGAAAATCTTTGAAACATTAAAAGAGATTACAGGCATCCAATTGAACTGGACACCAATGGTGAAAGATTGGAATCGTCCGATTAATACTTCAATGGCCGATTACATCTTAACCTACCTAGCTAACTTGTTTAATCTGAAAAAAGGATCAAAACTGACTTGCGGATGCTTTATTCCGGAAGGAACTTTTGAAATCGAACGTTTTAATGGTTGTCCATTTTGCGGAACGGCTATTGAAACATTTGAAGGAGTTATTACCGGAAATTCCAGCCATCTGAAAGTTTTAAAAATAATTACTGAAGAAGAATTAAAAGCATTGTACCATGAATTACTTAAAAGCAAAGTGCCTCTGGATAGCGGTCAAATTGAAGATCTAAAAATTTTAATCGATCATTATAATATCGATGAAAACTTAATTGCTGAAGTCGAAATGAAAGAAACAAAAATTTTGCTCGCAAATATTTTATTTAATTCAAATCGACTTGAATTAGCAAAGCTTTTAATTAATGACATGGAAGACCTTTTACGATTACTTTGGTTTCAAAAAACAAGGCGATTAAAAATTGTTCGTCCAAAAGCATTAATTGAACAAAGTATGAAAAACGGAAGACATTTATATCTTCCTTCCGCTCAGGTTTCAGCAAAAGAATACGAAATGAAAAGTATGCTTAAGTTGAAATATGATCGTAAAACCTGTGCCATTCATAGCAACTGGATTAATGACTTGGCAAAAGATTACAAAAAGCAATGTGAAATAATGCACCCAAACCGATCAATGTGGGTTCGCATCATCAGAGCTTTACGGTTATCCGAATACGCAAAAAGAAAAGGAAATGAAAATCTGGGTAAACTATTACATGCATTTTATCACAGAAATTATGATGTGTGGAATGGTCAGCTTAATACATATAAACTGAAAAATCAAAAAGAAGAATACTTCAATCACTTAAAACAAAAGCCCGGCACTTTCGCAAGAAATTTGTTTGCGAGTATGCTTTGGTTCGATGCTGATTACTGCATTGAACAATTTAAAAAAGTGGCTGATAAAGTATCATTAAGATTGATTGTTTCATTAGCAATGTATGCAGATTACTATTTCTCAAAAAATGTCAAGCGATCAGTTCGCTTAAAATCAGGAAACACAAAAACTATTGCGGCGAATAAATTGCTTGACTTTTATTTTGACGAACAGTTAGAGGAAATGGCAGATAAAGTGAAAACATTATGTCTGGATATCTATAAACTAAAATTCACTAAAGAAGTAAAATCCGGTGAACAAATGTTTATCCATCCATCCTTATACAATATTCCTTTGTCGGTTGGTGATCGAAATGAAGAATTACAACAATTACCTTCTGCTTTAATGGGAACAGAATTTCCTGTTAAAGGTGATACAGTAAGATTGTTCATGGCCTGGGGTAAAGGACTTCCTGCACAAAGATTGGATATGGATTTAAGTTGTAGTATTATTTACAAAGATAAAACCGATCGATGCAGCTACAGCCGTTTAAATACATTAGGATGTAAGCATAGCGGTGATGTTATTAATATCCCGCACATGGTCGGAACGGCCGAATACATTGATATTGATATCCAAAAACTCAATGAAGCCGAATATGTAGTGTTCACTTGTAATGCATACAGCATCGGAAGCTTAGCTGAAAATATGTTTGTTGGATGGATGGATAGCAAATATCCAATGACCATTAATAAGCATGGAGTCGGATATAATCCTGCACATGTAAGTCAAAGCATTCAGATTAAATCAAATTTGAGAAAAGGTCTGGTGTTTGGAGTTTTAGATATTAAACGAAAAGTTATTATCTGGTTGGAAATGCCTTTTCAGGGACAAGTTGTTCAACAACTAAATTTAACCGGAGTAAAAGCTTTACTGAACAAACTAAACTCCAAATTAAAACTTGGAAACTTACTCGAATTAAAAGCAGAAGCACAAAACATTTTATTGACAGATAAAAGTGAAGATGCAGATTTAGTTTACAATGAAGAATGGGCTTTAAATCGTGAAGCAATTAATAATTATTTCCTGTCTTAATACCCCTCTAATCAAGAACGGCTGATTGAATCATCAATCAGCCGTTTCTATAATATCTCTTATCAATTGAAGGTCGATCAATTTAAAGTTTTGCTTCTTTAATTCTTCTCCATCATAATTAAATCCATCCTGCACAACTAAAATACCATTCGGAAATTGACCTCCAAGACTATGGGAATACACATCTAGTCCATCCGTTTCCTCAACCCCATCTACAATCGATTTATTTATTTTAAATGAGGTTAAATATTCATCTGTAGTTAGATCAAACAAAGCATAACTAAAACTTCCCTGAATTGAAGCAATTAAATAATGAGGATCAATCAATGAAATTCCCTCAATATCGAAATTCATCATTTCATTTTCATTTGATCCCTTTAAAATTCTTCCTTTATTTGTATCAGCAGGATTTGCAGAATAAATATGAATTCCTTTTTCTTCCTCCCCAATATATAAAATCGCCTTTTGATCATTAACAACCATACCTTCAACCTGTGAATCTAACTTCCATCTACGAATTATTCTGCTTTCTAAACTATCGGTATAATTCATTGATAATTGATATACATCTCCATATTTATTATTTACAAAAATATAAGTATCTCCTTCCATAGATTTATATAGACACAAACCATAAGGTTCAAATTCCCCAAGACCTATCATAAAATCAGGCTCGGTATTTATCCTTCCAAATTCATCGATTAAAAATAAATCAACAGCATTTGAAGAACGATTACTTCCGGCAAGAATATCAATTTTTTGATCACCCCAGTTGACTTGTTGACGAATATCAATATTATTTATTTTGGCATACTTCACAAATTGAACTTCGGCCCCATTCAATAAATAAGAATGAATACCTTTCTTTTTATTCGACCCAAAAACAATACTTTTGGAAGGATTTGTTGGGTGGATCCAGATAGCAGGATCATCAGCACCGTCATCATCTACATCTTTTGTGAAAACTACATCTGTTTCAACTTGAGCATGAATAATGTGTTCAACATTTTTTCTTTTTTGAGCTGCATCCAAATATTTACGTACATCATCACGGGCGTCTTTTTCAACAGCAGCCGAACCAAAGCAACCTGAAAACAGCATTCCAGCAATGATCATAATGTTTAGTATGTAAAAACCTTTATTCACCGAAATTTAAGAAACACAAATTGCACCAAAGCGGCTACAATTGCTATTGATTATACTTTAATTTTATGTAAAGGTTCAAATAAAAACGCCGTTTCATTGATATGAAACGGCGTTTTTAGGTATTGACTTCTAAAATTAAAGCTTATCTTTTGTTTTCTGTTGGTAAATTAAGTTGTGCAGGTGATTTTTCTGCATTCAATTTTTCAAGCATTTCTTTATCTTTTTTCTTTTGCTCTATTTCACCACTTAAGATTTCATCTTTATATTGAATACTTTTTTCATAGGGTTGATCATGTGCTTCGGGGTGTAAATAAAAGCCTTTATAATGATCCGGTTTATCAACTTCAACTTCAACACGGTTAGCTTCAGCAAATGCGTCCTGGCGTATACCGGTCAATTGCCAGCTAACTTTTAATCCATCCGTACCACCGGCAATAACAAATTGCCCGTCTGCTACCTCTTCTTTTACATAAACATTAGCATAGCCTCCAATACAGGTTAGCTGATATCTGAATTCTTTATTCAATGGTTCAAAATAATCCGGCATTGTGACGATAGCTTCACCGTTTGCATTACATATCGCATTGCCATTATAAATATTCATCATATCAGGAGACTCGACAAATGAGTGATATAGATATTTGTTTTCAGGATCTAAGGGATGATCAATTTGAAATGTACCGGAGCCTTTTGAAAGTGTTGATGCGTATAATTCACCTATAAATCGACCTGCTTGTGTGGCTGCTCCTACAACATACACACCATATCCATAAGACCCCTCTGAATAGAAACCGTAATTGTCAGGATAATAACTATAAAAATCAGTATAACCTGAACCTGCACTAAAATAACCATAAGTTGAACCAGTCGAATAGAAAGTATAAGCAGCATTTTGGGAAGTGATTCCAATATATGAAGCATCTACGTTAATACCGTATCCTCCAAAGGTTTGTTGATTTGATACATTTAAAAGATATGTATAAAGAAGATCAGCAGATAAAGTTAACGGTATAGCCGCAGGATTAGAAAATATGTTATTTAAATCTTGCCATGTGGCATTTCCCAATACATCAGATGTTAATACCTTTCCGGCACCTTCAGTTCCATCCTGAATGCGAACTGCAATATCTTCATAATAAGTTAACGTCACATTATCTAAAAAAGCTTCAAAATCATAACCCCCGGAATAACCATTTATTACTGTCCATCTTACAAGATTGTTTCCAGAAGATAAAGGAATAGAAAATGTTTCAAAAGCGCCAGAAGTACTACCACTGCTTTCCACATTTGTTCCATTTACAGATACAAATACTCCAAGATTAGTATAGCCATAAGAATAATTACTAGTGTATAAAAGATCAAAACTTAAAGTCGCAACGGTATTTGCCGGTACAGTAAATGCTTGTTCTATATAACTTGATTGATTATCAGAAATAATACCTGAAGAGGCTGAGTAAAATCCTGAAGAAGCTTGATTAGTTGTAAATGTCCAACCAGAAGATCCACCGGTCGAATAGCCATCTAAACTACCTTCAAAGCTGTCGGTAGTTGAAACTTGGTTTACATTACCTTCCACCCACAATTGAGGGTCGTCTTGAGCTGTTAAACTAAATTGTATTGCCAAAAAAAGCAATAAAAAAGTGCATACGTTTTTCATTTAAATTTTGTTTTGGGTTATTAAAATTTATTATTTCTGATTCATAGAATCAAAACTCAATTTTATATGTGAATATACTTAGCTAATAGATTGCCTGAGAAAAAGGCATGAAGATTTGTACATAATAGTTTTGTTTGGTGGACTTCTAAAATAATACAAATTTTGAAAAAGCGCAAATGGAAGAGTTGTTGTTGCTTTTTAAACTTAAGAAATGTGTATTGAGCTCAAATGTAAACTCAAGTGCAAATTCAAATGTCAAACTCATTTCTAAAAGTTATTTCGAATGCAGTGAGAGATATAATAGATAGAAAAATCTTTGTTTTTTATGAATAAAAAGATCCTTCGCTTCGCTCAGAATGACCTACGGTGACTTCGCTCAGGATGACCTACGGTGACTTCACTTAGAATGACCTGCTATCAATTCACTCAGGATGATCTTAGTCTATAACCTTTAAATGCTCTGCGATCCTCTGCGGTAAAAATAAGAATTACCCCTATCGAACCACCATCAACGGTAAGACTACCGTCTCTTCTTCCGATACAAACTGAACCAAATATTTACCGGCCGGAATTTCAGAAATATCTAAACGATTATTCGATAAATCAATCACCAAAGATTGCATTATTAAAGCACCCTGTAAATCATAAACGCTCAGCATAGCATCAGCAGTTTTCATTTCAACCTGAATAAAATCAACCGCCGGATTCGGATAAAACGAAACCGCGTTTAATTCATCTTCTTCAATCGAAACCAACATATCCGAACCATCACAGTCTTCATCCACACCGTTATTTACAATTTCAACAGCACCAGGATAAATATCAGGATTTCCATCATCGCAATCTTCATCGCTGTTATAACCATCCATATCTATATCTATAATTAATGCAATACCATCACAATCTTCATCCACTTCATTGTTCGGAATCTCAGTTGCGCCCGGATAAGCAGTATCATTGTTATCATCACAATCTTCATCACTATTAAATCCATCCATATCCACATCAATAATTAATGCTATACCATCACAATCCTCATCAACCGTATTATTAGGAATTTCAGTTGCACCCGGATTAATATCATAAATTAAATCAGCACAATCCTCATCGCTATTAAATCCATCCCCATCAACATCAATAATTAAAACTAAACCATCACAATCTTCATCCACTTCATTGTTCGGAATCTCAGTTGCGCCCGGATAAGCATCCGGATTAAAATCATCACAGTCAAAACTTGAATTAAATCCGTCATTATCAATATCAATCACGATGATTTCCCCATCACAATCTTCATCAATAGGATTATTTATGATTTCATCTGCATCCGGATTAATATCAGGATTATTATCATCACAGTCTTCAGATGAATTCCATCCATCCCCATCTTCATCAATAATTAAAACAAGACCATCACAATCTTCATCCGTATTATTATTCGGAATCTCAAAAGCATCAGGATTGATATTACTATTGTTATCATTACAATCCACATTCGAAGCGTAACCATCTCCATCCGCATCTCCGTAAAAATAGAGTTGGGCTAAATCGAATGCATCTTTCCCTACTTCAATTCCAATTTTTCTTCCCGGTATGTCATCACAAGGAGGATGTATTCCTCCCCAAATTCTCGACAAGCTTGTTTGATCAGAAGCGTCTCTATAAGTTGCCCATTGCAAGTTAAAGCTCACACTCGGACCGTCTTCGAAAACTAAAAACTCGTTTTGTTCTACATAGAACTCTCCCATTCCACCCGGAAAAAATTCATCACCGGTTAAAAAAGTTAATACTTCAGCCGCAGCTCTCGAATAAGTACTGTGCCCTGAAACATATCCGGCAAATGGAGGCGTCACAAAAGAAGGACGTTGATATGGCCACCAGTTTTCTGCCAGTATCCAACCTACACCCGCAACGTCTGTTTCGGTATCCTGAATATAATCATGACCTCGCCAGGTATAAACTTTTATTTTCCCAATATCCTGTCCACCAATTCCCTGTAAAGGATCACCGGGATTAACCAATTCAATATAACCAGGTATCAGCCGAATACCGTTCGGGTGATAATTATCTGCGATTTCATTAGTACTTTGCCCTAAATCAGCCAACATACGAATTGCTGAAACCGGACGGATATAATCATAATAACCTTTAATACCCCATGCAGAAACTGCACAATCGTGCATAGCACCACCTAAAGTAAAATAGGTTTTAATATCCCATTCCAATTCATCGAGCTCAGGACCTTGCCCCGCAAATTTCCGAACTAAATCAGGATGTTCATTAACATAATTCAAAATGGTAAACCAATGCCCCGGAGGCGTTTCAGAATCCGGACCATCTGCCCAGAATTCAGCCAGCACTCGGCTATAATCTCCTCTTGGAACCAAGTTAGGAACGTATGGCATACCGGTTACAGGATTTAAATCATGCCCCTGACTCGGATCTCCACCTTCAAAGAAATCATAAAACTGATCGTAATCGTCAAAACTTTCGGGAAACTGATTGTAATTTCCTTGAGCACCAGGCGAAATGTCCATAAGCACACCGTCTGCAGGATCCAAATGTGAACCCCAGACAGAAACCATCTCAAAACCCCATCGATAATTTTCAGTATTCTCAGGATTTGTATTGAAATTTATAAACGGAGGGAAACCCGGATCGTGATAAACCCAGTACTCATGTCCATCTCTCGAATAAATATTTAAATCATCCTCTGTTAAAGCAAAAGGTTCTACCAATCCCCATTCAGGACTTAATGCTTCAGTGGTATCATCGGTGATTATATTGCCACTCTGGTCAATAAATAACGATAAGGTTAGAGGCTGCCAACGGTTCGGGTCATCTATGTTCGGATTTCCCGGATATTCAGGCGCTAAAGCATCGTTAACCGGTTCGTAATAAGTATTTGCATACTGACCAATCTCATTACTTCCATCCTGAAAGCCATAATTTATATATTGCTGTGCGATATAATTTCCTAAAGCCGCCGGATCACCCGACAAATAATCAGTGGAAGTATTAGTGGCATAATAACCCAAAAAGAACATTTGATTATCGAACTCTTCATCGATAATACTTTCGGAAGGTGAAAATTGAAATCGATGCTGTAACAAACGATATGCCGCATGACTAATCGCTTCATTTCGCGCATCTTCAATATCAGCAACACTAATCGGCAGATCAAATGGCTCTAAAGGAGCCGTAAAATCACCAATTGTTTTGCCCATTAAATAAGGCTCAGCCAGGGTATCATAAATGGCCCAGGCATCGTACATCGCCGCCGAAACATGAAATAAATTTCTCGCATGAACAGTTGGCCGGGCAAAATCGCCCCGAATAGCTTCCAATAAAAGCTCGTTCCAGATTTTAGCAACCGACTCGGCACGCACAGAAACAGCAGATGAAGCAATAAGCAGGATCAAAATAAAACGGTAAAAACGATGCATCGATAACGATTTTTGATTGCCCCAAAGATACTGAAATGTCGTGTTGCGACAAATAGTACAGCCTCTTATAATGACAATGTTTAAGCTTTTTTGGGCACCTACCGGACAAGCCGGTACCGGGCTTTACGCTTGTACGCACTGTTCTCAAAATCTTTTCAGCCGGGTCGTGGCTTGTCTTCCTTCGTCAGCCAGCGCCACTCAGGCTTCAATAGATTTCGTTAACAGAGGGTATCGCTGCAATCCCTGGCGCAGAACAATGCTTCGTGAAAAAATCATTGCTCCATATTGATAGACGCTAAATTTATTGTGTTGAGTTGCAATATTCCGTATTTCATTTTGTGAAAGTTGAATATTCCGTAAAATTTATAGCTGCCATAAGAGTCAAATTTACAGTTATAAAGCATCGATTATGGTATTGTATTTAGCTGAATATTTGTTTCGTGTAAGTCCTCAGGATCAAAAAATTATCAATTCGATTGCCCGGGTTTTCGAACCGAATCGACGAATGCAGGATATGATTGCCGGCAGCAAAATCAGTCACAAAAAAGGATTGCGTTTTTTAATCGCATTTTGTTTCAAACTGGTTGCAAAAAAAGGTGGCATTTTTAAAGCACAAACAGCCCCTACTTATTTATTATGGTATCGACAAAGCGAACATCGATTTACTCTGCATGATTATTTAAGATATATCTGGTTAGCTCTTATTGTAATCGGATTTAAAAAAGTGATTTCAACTATTAAACGTGAAAAAAGAATCCGGACAATTCGATTAAAAGAAGCTGCAGCTCGAAATGATGAAGATTTTTTATACATCTGGTTTCTTGCTCAACATGAAAATGAAAACAGCATTAAAGGTCTTGTTGAGGTGAAACATTTTATTCAACAATTAAAAAAGGATAACGATCTGCCGGTTTATATCGAAACTACTGAAGAGCGATTACTATCCCTTTATAAAAGAGCAGGATTTAAATTTTATCACTGCGAACATTTATCAAAAAACAATATTAAAGTCTGGTTTGGCAGACTTTAATTCTAAAGTAAACGAAAATGGAAAAGATTAAATATAAAAAGGACGAAGCCGACTTGAAATTTTTCAAAGAATTAAAAACTGCGGTAAATGATTACTTTAAAGAAAATGATATAAAAAAAACCGGTGATTGGAAAAGCTTTTTTAAAGCGCTCTTTTTCATTAGCTCTTATATTTTCATTGCCATTGCAATTTTCTTTGTTACTGAATTATCTTCTTTACATCTATGCTATGCCGCTCTTGGCAGCTTAAGCATTTTTACTGCACTTAATGTAGCGCATGATACCGCTCACGGTACATTGAGTTCTAATAAAAAACTAAATCAAATTTTTCTCTACACTTTCGACCTTCTTGGAGCAAGTGGCTATTTGTGGAAATTAAAACATGTACATTCTCACCATCCCCATGTAAACATTCCTGATATGGATGGAGATATTAAACAAAGTAATCTGGTGCGTATTTTTCCGAATGCACCCTATTTTAATTTTCATCGTTTTCAGTTTTTATATATGCCGGTTTTGTATTTATTATATACTTTAAACTGGTTGCTCTTCCGTGATTTTCGTGATTTAAAAGAAACAAACATTAGTGGTAAGCCAAATCACAAACACCATCGAAAAGATATTTTAAAATTCTTTTTATTTAAATCTCTTTTTATCAGCCGAATGCTTTGGTTACCCATTTTATTTTTAGACTTTACAGTATTTGAGATTATTAGTGGTTTTTTGATCTTTCATTTAGCTGCCGGATTTACGGTTAGTCTTGCATTAGTATCTGCACATATTGGCGAACATTCTATTTACCCTGAACCGGATGAAAATGGAAATATGCCTTTATCATGGGTAAGACATCAAATTACTACAACTTGTGATTTTGCTACTGATAGTTTTTTAGTTACGCATCTTTTTGGTGGATTTAATCATCATGTTGTGCATCATTTGTTTCCTAACATATGTCACATTCATTATCCTGCAATTACTAAAATTTTGGTTGCACATTGTGAATCTAACGGTATGCCTTATAGAAGTAATCCAACATTATTGTCAGCCATTCTTTCCCATTTGAAGTTTTTAAAGATTCGAAGCCGACAAAACATTAAAGTAGATTACATTGAAATGTAATTTTGATTATCTTGTTCTATGTTCTTCAAAAAGAGAAAACCGAAAATAAAGGCAACCGAAATTAC
>JAHDHT010000248.1 GCA_020631175.1 Chitinophagales bacterium | reverse complement strand
GTAAATTGACGGGGAAGACGGTATGGATAACGGGTGCAGGATCAGGAATTGGTGCAGCGATCGCTCTGGCTTGTTCTGAAAAGAAAGCAAACGTAGTTTTATCCGGTAGAAATGAAGAAGCACTTAATAAGGTAGCCGGCGAATGTGCCCAAAAAGGAGCGCAAACTATGGTGTTGACCCTTGATTTAACTAAAATTCATGAGTTTATACCTAAAGCTGAAGCGGTTAAGAATCAATTCGGTGGTATCGATTATCTGGTAAACAACGGTGGCATTAGTCAACGTGGTTTAAGCTATGAAACGGATCTAACGGTAAGTCGAAAAATAATGGAAGTCAATTTTTTTGGGACTATCGCTTTAACGAATGTTGTTGTTGCCCAAATGCGACGACAGCAAAGTGGTCATTTAACGGTGATTAGTTCTTTAGCAGGAAAGCTTGGTTTTCCGTTAAGAAGCAGTTACAGTGCCTCCAAGCATGCTTTACAAGGTTATTTTGAAACGATCAGACCGGAGTTAGCTCCTGAAGGAATTCAGGTTTTAATTGCGAGTCCGGGAAGGATAAAAACGGATATTTCAAAGTCCGCTTTATTAAAAGACGGCACGGCTTATGGAGAAATGGATCCAGGTCAGCAAAAGGGAATGCCGGTAGATAAATGTGCAGCTAAGATTGTAAGAGCGATGGAAAAGGGAAGGAAGGATATATTGGTTGGTCGTTTTGAACTAGGCTTGTTTTATATTCGCAAATGGATGCCTTGGTTGTATCACTTTATAGTGAAACGTATTAATCCGAAATGATTATAATGCGGGAGGGGTTGTAGTGGTTATAATTGAACAACAAAGCCTGCATTTAAAGGAGCTAAGGGGTTTGGAGCTTTGCGGAAAAACCATTGGCGACTATTAAATGGCCGCTTTGAGGGTTAATTATTTGAACGGAAAACCCGGCCCCTTCGAATTAGTTTTTCTTAATAAAGATGTTGTTGGGGGCCCGCCCAAAAATAATTTAAAGGGGAACGTATGGGTCGATGAAGCATTTGGATTTTGACATGCTTTGTTTTTGACCTTCGGTATCGCGATAGGTAATTTTCACGCGGTCTTTGCCGTTATAGTTTTGCAGTATGATGGACTCTTTATCTTCTGTCATATGGCCTTTTATGGGCTTCCCGGTTTTTTCGTATTCGATTTTAAAAATTTTTTCTACAGGTTCTTTTAAAAAGATCTGATAATTATCGAATAACAAGGGTGGTTCTTCTACCGGCATGTCCTGAGCATTTAATTGACTTGACAAACAGGCAATAAAACATATTAAAAAAATGTATAGTAAACGCATAATTTTAAATTACATGCTGAATAGTGCGAATGATTTGATTTATTTAACGTGTATAACGTAGCATTAAGGTATAGTTTTCGTTGCTAAATTTATAATCCTTATTTTTCCGAACGTATGAAGCAGGGTTTTATCGTAATTTCTTTGGTGTTAATGCAGATTTTTGCGGCGCATTTATCTTTTGGTCAGGACGACGGTATGGATATCATTAATGATGTATTGGGCACTGTTGAGGAGGATAAGAAGAAAGATAAAAAGGAAAAAACAAAGAAAGAATCTAAGAAGCGCGATAAGGATGAGGATGATTTTGTTGTTTTTGATGATGAGGAGGAAACAGAATCGCGCGTTAAAAGCAGTAATCCGAAGCAGGCAGCCAAGCAGCGTCAGAAGGAAAAGCAAAGGCAGACACGCAGCAGACTGGCTGACCGTAAACGTACCCAAAAAGAGCGGATTCGGGCTCAAAAACAGAAGTCAAAAGATAGAAAAAGAGAGATGGCGAAAAAGCGAAAAGTTCGCCAACGGGAGGCTAATGCACGTCGATCTGAACAGGAGCGTTTGAGTAATCAACGTAAAAAAGAGCGTGAAATTGAGACAAGACGTAGAATGCGGGAGCAGAAGGCGCGGGCTCGCGAACGAAAATTTGCGCAGAAGCAAAGACAAAGAGAGCAGCGGCAAAAGCAGCGTGCAAAGAGTAAGGGGAGTAAATTTTTAGGCGTATTTAATTAGTCTTTACTGGAAGTGCACGGGTTGAAGAAGAGCTTCGGCGGAACAGCTTGGTTTTTATGTTATGCTTTTTCTTTGGGGCATGACGGAATGCTTTTTATTTAAGTGGTTTTCCTGTTAATCTATAATAATCTGCGAGCATGTAAGCCCATGCGTTTTGTATTTCTTTTTTATTTAAGCTGCCGTGATTTCCATTAAAGGTGATTTTCAGTTCATTGTTATTGTGGTTTTGAATGCTATTGGGGTTTTCTGGTTTATAGTGTTTATCCTCCTTAGCGGCTAAATGCAATAGTTGAAAAGCTTTAAAATGGGACTCATGATCGCTAAGTTGTATTTCAGTTTCATCATTAATTTTGATCTTAGAACCGGGAGCCGGCATAGGATAATCAATCAGCAAATAGGCTTCATCTGCATTTTGGTTAATGACAATTGCCGGTTTTAAGAAAGCATTTTCATCTATTTCTTTATGTCGGTAAATTTTAAGCGGACCGTTTAGTTGTAACACCTCATAGGCGACCCGTCTGACATTATTAAAGTAGATCAATTCACTTGCTTTAAATAGCATTAGATTGTTTGTTTTATTGTTTTGTTGGGGCGGAGGATCGCAAGCGGTTAGCAGGCCGCTTATTACTATTAGAACGATAATGAATTTATACATTAATGTAAAAAGGTGAAAAAGCCGAATTTGTTTTTTGATAATGCTTTGTTTTATAATTTTCCTGAGAGCACGCTCGACAGTTTTTTTGAAGGCTATTTTATAATGTGCTTTTGTATTTGCTTTAAACAAATATAGTTTTTGATTGTAAATCTAAGGGTGGAAAAATTAATTGCAGGCATTGATTACGGATCAAAAATGGCAGGAACAACAGTTCTATGTTATAATGATGAGGATGGCTTAGTTTTGCTGACTAGTGAGAAGAAAAAATCTGCTGATGACTTTTTATTACATCATTTGAATGTTGTTAAACCGGATATTGTGATGTTTGATGCCCCTTTATCTTTACCGGGGGCTTATTTTGGATGGAAGGATTATCACAATTTTCATTACAGGAGATGTGATAAAGCATTAAATGCAATGTCACCAATGTTTTTGGGAGGATTAACAGCTCGTGCTATGAGTCTGAAGTCTGCTGTGAACGGAGATTTTCCTTTTTTGGAAACCTATCCCGGTGCTTTTATGAAAACATTTTTTCCTGAATTTAAAGCGTACAAAAAAGAACAAGACAAGTTAAAGGAAGCTTTAGAAAATCTGAGAGGGATTTTTGATTTTCCTGAATTAAAGACTTCATTAAACTCCTGGCATTCATTTGATGCCCTAGTTTGCTGGATATCTGGTTTACGTTACGCGACAGGAGAGGCAGAATGTATTGGTGAAAAGAAAGAAGGATTAATTTATTATTAAAAGCTGAATTTGTTGGGGCTAGTATTATTAGCGATTTGAAATTTTTGATAATGAATACTTTATCGACTAGTGTGGATGATCGCATTACAGAATTGGAGTTACAACTTATCAACAAGTCTTCATTGTTCAAGCCAATAGTATTCTGTCGAATAATGTAGTGCTTATATGAATAATGGCGATCGATAAAAACAATAGGAATGGAAATAAAAATCGAAACGATTGTAGACGGGGAATTTAAGGAAGTATTTAAACAGTTTGAACTGGATTTATTTACGGTCTTGCTACCCCCATTGGGTTTGATTAAACTAAAACGATTCGACGGGAGTAAGCCAGGAGATGAAGTGCATTTGAGTTTTCCTTTAGCACAGCAATGGATAAGTGTAATTACCGAAACAGATTCGTCGGATCAAAAGTGCTGGTTTATAGATGAAGGTAAGATATTGCCATGGCCGCTTAAGGATTGGAAACATCGGCATATTGTAGAATCAGCAGGCTCGGATCGCAGTAAAATCATAGATCATATAAATTTTTCGACTGGTAATAAGCTTATGGATTTACTTTTTTATCCGCTTTTGTACTTGTCATTTTTAATGCGAAAACCGGCGTATATGAAGTTCTTTGCCAGCAAAGAATGAATGTTGTTTACCTGTATGTGGATTAAAATGTGAGAGTATTGATAGGTAATCCGAAACTTTTTGTTTAATTTAATGTTGGATTAGTTAAACATAAGATATGTCGTACAACATCAAGGACATAGAATACCTTACCGGGATAAAAGCACATACTCTCAGAATCTGGGAACAGCGCTATCAAATTGTTATTCCTGAGCGTACGCAGACTAATATTCGATATTATACAGACGATCAGCTTAAAACACTATTAAACATCTCACTTCTTAACAAAAACGGGGTTAAAATTTCAAAGATTGCCGGTTTGGAGGAAAATGAAATCATTTCAATGATTAATTCATTGTCTGATGAGCAGGTAAAAACAGAGAGATCTCTGAATTTGCTTACTGAGGCAATGATTGAGTTAAATGAGGAGAAATTTGACAATGTGTTAACCAAGCATAGCATCCAGTCCGGTTTCGAGGCTACAATGGAATATATTGTTATGCCTTTCCTTGATAAAATAGGCGTTTTATGGCTTACAGGTAGTATAAATCCTGCTCAAGAGCACTTTATCAGCAATTTAATTCGACAAAAATTAATCGTTGCTATCGACGGTCAGATTACAGATAAAACAAACTGTGCAGGTAAAATAATGTTGTATACACCAGAAAATGAGCAACATGAACTAACCTTATTATACAGCAGCTATCTGCTTAAAAAAAGAAACTATCATGTCGTTTATTTAGGCTTAAACGTTCCTTTCAAAGATCTGGTTTCTGTTGCTAAAGTGCATGAACCGGATTACCTGTTAACCATTTTCACTAATTCAATGAGTAAAAAATCACATGATGATTACATCATGGATCTAAACAAGGCTATGCAAGGCACTAAATTGCTCATTTGTGGTAATTTGAATACGACCAAATCTTTCGAGTTCTATAAGAACGTTTATCTATTCAGAAAACTAAGATCCTTTGTCGATTTTATCGATAATGTTTAATAGACGACTAAAAACATTAAACAAAACTTGACTGTTTAGTTTATTTGAATTATCTTTAAACAAAGCAAACAACAGGAATATGACTGCGTTCGAA
>JAHDHT010000247.1 GCA_020631175.1 Chitinophagales bacterium | reverse complement strand
CGTTCTCTTTCTCCGTTAGGTCTTTCAAAACTAAACCTTCTTTGCGTTCCGAAACCGGAATAGTGAGCTGAAAGCCAAATATGAAAATCAGAAAATGAGATTAATCTGACATCTAGATGCCCCTGATACGTAAACGTATAGGTATTTAAATTTCCAAAATCATCTTTGTCAGGATCAATAAAAGGCTGCGAAGACCAAAAAATATTATGCGAAAGGGAAGGGCCGAGCATAAGGCGAATATCGGTATCTGACTGAGCGAAACAGTCGGATACACTAAGGGTCAACATAAAAAATAGCAAGGTGTAAAGCTTCATAAGGCTCTTAAATAATTTTAAAATTTTACCCCCTTAATATTATAAAGGTAAACCAAAGCGTTTTATTGCTGTCTATGATTTAACAAATATTTAATTTAAGAAATACTTGCACAAATAAATTTACGCCTTATATTTGCGGCAGAAAAATGAAACAAAGTTTAATAAATAGAAATTTTCAAGAACTATCCGGAATAAAACGGAGACGGTATTGATGTATTTAGAAATAAATAGAGAAAGCCCGTTTCCATTAAAGAAACGGGCTTTTTTTATAGCTATTTATCAAACAGAAATTAATTGCAAACAAAGAAGTTTATTTATTTAAACAAGAAGCAAGAAAATGATTAGAAAAATAGAAAAGCATATTAACTGTAGTTTATCATCACTTAATCAGGGAAGATATCTATGATGTTGGTAAAGAATTATAAACTTTATAAAAAGCCGGCATCTATTCTTTGCCGGCTTTTTTTATGTATAAAAAAATGAATTATTAATTTTTAAACCCCGGATTATGTATTAGAATTCGTCATGAAAACAACAAGAGCAATAAAATCAAACTGTCTGGAAAAATTAGCATAGCACCGCTATGTTGGTTTTGAAGACAGTAGTGAAACGATTGATTTTGAAGCTATGGTTGCTTGCAATAGAATTTATAATACAAATTTCGGGTTAAACCTTAAATTATGATGACCTTCACACATAGATTAAGAACAGAAACTTTACTGCTTTGCACTAAAGTATTCATCCTGGCAGTTGCTGCTCCAATCTTTGTATTTGCTGATTTGTTCAGTTATCTGTTCGATTTAGCAGGAACAAAGAAAGGTCGTCGTTGGATGACCAAAGCAGTATTAGTTACCGCTGCAGTAATCACTGCAGTACATTTTGCCGAATCTCTTTTAGACAATCAATCTGAAGTAATGGTCGAAGCTTTACGTCTTGCACTTAAAGTAATCACCAGTTTCAAATTAGTCTTAATGGGAGGTGAGCTTGGAATCTTCACTATCAGTGGTTTTATTATGCTTGGTGCTACAGCCGCTATGCACAGCGTCTACAACAAGTACTACACAAATATAACTCAGGGAAGACAACTATTGGATAATCAGATTTTTGATAATGCGCGATTACAAACAGAACATAGTTGTTATAGTAAATCGCTGTATTATCAAAAATCTTCCTGGCTCAAACCCGGCAGGCTGATACGCAGCTAGCAATACAGGGAAACAATCCCCATTTTAAACAAAAAATAAAATCTAAATACGTAGCAAGCCGGTGGCTTATGTTTTAAAACCTAAGTCCCGGTTATTTTAACTTCTCGTTCGATCGATGTCGATCCCGATCGCGAATACTTTTCTTTTCTAAGTTTTTTTCGAGCGCTTCCGTTAAATCAATTCCCGTTTGATTTGCTAAACAAATCAATACAAAAAATACATCTGCCATTTCATCGGCCAAATCAGGTTCAGGAGCGTCTTTTTTAAATGACTGTTCACCATATTTGCGAGCCATTATTCGGGCTACTTCTCCCACTTCTTCCATCAAAATAGCCGTATTTGTTAATTCATTAAAATAACGAACTCCGGTAGTGTTAATCCATTGGTCAACGATGGTTTGTGCTTCTTTTATTGTCATTCTTTATTTTTTGAATCCATACATATGGTAACCGGACCGTCATTCACAAGACTTACTTCCATCATCGCACCAAATACACCACATTCACAAGGCTTGCCTAACAATAAGGTAAACTGATCACGAACATATTCATATAATGGAATAGCCTTATCAGGCCGGGCAGCTTTGATAAAAGACGGGCGATTGCCTTTTTTAGTAGAAGCGTGTAAAGTAAACTGACTCACTAATAAAACAGCGCCATCGACATCGATAATACTTTTATTCATCTTATCTTCTTCATCCCGAAAAATTCGCATGCCCACTATTTTCTTACAAAGCCAATCGGCATCTTCTTTAGTGTCGGCATCTTCTACTCCTAATAAAATCATAAGACCTCCTGAGATCGATCCGGTAATTTCTCCTTCCACCCGAACAGAAGCCGAACTGACTCTTTGAATAACAACCCGCATAATTTAACTCCAGTGATTTTGTTCTGATGATTCGTTGAAAATATTATAGTAACTCACAAAGCGATGTTCTGCAATTTCACCTTTATCCAATGCCGCCTGAACAGCACATTTCGGTTCATTAAAATGCGTGCAGTTATCAAACTTACAATCCTGCATTCTTGCACGAATCTCCGGGAAATAATGTCCGACTTCATTTTTATCGAGGTCGATTAATTTAAATAATTTAATTCCCGGCGTGTCGATAATTTCACCGCCCCCGAGTCCTGAAGATCCATCCAGATCATACATTGTTGCAAAAGTTGTTGTATGCTGCCCCTTGTCATTATAATTACTTACTTCCTTTGTCGTAATATTCAAAGACGGGTCAATGCAGTTTAGCAAAGTCGATTTACCTACACCCGATTGACCGCTCACTAAAGTTCTCTTTCCTTCCAGTAAAGGCAACAGTTTTTCAATACCCCGATTTTCACCGGCGATTGTCATATGCACCGGATAACCTAAAGGTTCATATAACTCTTTCAACTCCTCAAAAAATCCAAAATCCTCATCCCTCCAGACATCCGCTTTATTAAAAAGCAAATGCGCTTCAACATGATACATTTCACAACTCACCAGAAAACGATCAATAAAACCTAATCGCGTTTTCGGATAACGCAAACTGCAAACCAGAAAACTCTGATCAATATTTGAAGCAATGATATGATTCTTACGTGCGTTACGCGGAGAGTTACGAATAATATAATTATCCCTTTTTAACACCGAAGCAATACATGGATTCTTGCCCTGCTCATCATATTCAATTTCCACTTCATCGCCAACCGCAATCGGGTTCGTCGTTTTCAAATCGTCCAAACGCATTTTTCCTTTTAAGCGACACTGACACCATTTGCCATCGCTTAACTTTACTTTGTACCAGCTGCCGGTGGATTGATAAACCGTTCCGGTTACTTTCATATATTTTTTACTGATTTGAGACTGTATTAGAATGCACACCATGCACATTATGTACCGCTTGTGCCATGTCAATAATCAATTCCGGATCTTTTTCAAAGGCATTTCCTACAACAATAACATTCGCACCGGCTTCGCAAACCGCACGAGCCTGTTCAACCGTGCGTATGCCACCACCTACAATAACCGGTACCTTCACCGTTGATGAAACTGATTTTATAATTTCCAGAGAAACATGATGCTGTGCACCCGATCCGCTGTCGAGATACATAAGTTGTAAACCCAACATCTGACCTGCTAAAGCAGTTGCCTGCGCAATTCGTGGTTTGTCATTCGGAATCGGCGAAGAATTACTGATATAAGAAACCGTTGTTGGTCTTCCTCCATCCACGAGAATATAACCCGTCGGTAAAACTTCCAAATCCATCCCGGCTAAAACCGGAGCAGATTCCACATGTCGGCCAATCAACAAATCAGCATTTCGACCAGAAATCAGTGAAAGGAAAAACAATGCATCTGCCTCCTCATTAATCTGATTTGGAGAACCCGGAAATACAACAACAGGAATATTAGTAAGCCCTTTCAATTCGTGAATGCAATCGTGAATTTCATTGCCCATTACCAACGAACCACCCACAAAAAAGTAGTCTACTTTTCCAATATGAGCCTGCTCCACAATATGCGCCAAATAACCCGGGCGATACTCGTCCGGATCAATTAAAACGGCAATCTGAGCCTGTTTTGCCTTGCGGGCTGATATGAATTGTTGTAATACCAAATTCGATCGATCTCTAACAGGAGCCAACATGACTTCCATAGACACAACAAATGTACTAAATCAATTTAAACTTAGGTTTAAAATCTTACAGTGCTACCAAGTACAAACTACTGCGCTGCCAAGCATAAAGTACCGCGCTACCAAGTACAAAGTACCGCGCTACAAACTCTCTACTCACGCTTTACTCACTCTCAATCGCCAGCTGTAAATTCACTAGCGGATTAATAAAACGATCGCCCAAAGACTTATCATTTCCATAACTCATGCCCCATTGCGTACGATCGATGTTAAAATTCGCATCCGCCTTAAATTTGCCGGCATTATTATAGCAATTCGCCTCAAAAGACACCGATTTCGTCGCTTCCTTCATGGTCAGATTACCAACGATGTTAAACTTATTCTGATTCGTAGGATTCGGAATCACATTCGTAATTTGAAAAACCGCTTTCGGAAACTTCTCTGCTTCAAAGAAATCAGCAGATAACAAATGACCCGCTAATTTTTGTGCTGACTCACCCTGTAAATCAGTGATTTTCAGGCCACTAATATCCATAACAAACTTTCCGCCTGCAATTTTTCCATCCTTTAAATCCACATGACCCGAAGAAACCGGAATAATACCCTCGTGCCTTCCCGTTGGCTTTGTGCCAACAAATTTCACTGAGCTATTCGTAAGATTGATCGCCTTTTGAACGCTTCCTTCCGCTTTTTGAACATCTCTCGGAGCTTCCGCCTGCGCCTGCTGCGCGTCCGGAGCCTGTGTGCATGCCGCAAATACGAACATTGCACATATAATGATTAATACATTTCTCATGTGTTAAATTTATACTTTTTGTTTTTAGAAACAAAAGAGCAGGCTGTCGAATCCGGCTGTAGTCCTGCTTTCCGTTGCAACGCGCCGCCGCTTCAGGCGCTTCAGCTAATGCTCTTCTTGTTTTCCCGCTGGTCAACCTTCGAAGCGCAAAGCTTCAGTGCTCTTCAGCAACGTCGGGTTTCCACTGCAATCAGGGTTAGTTTGCCGGGTGCCGGCTTCGAATCATGTA
>JAHDHT010000246.1:3106-5245 GCA_020631175.1 Chitinophagales bacterium | reverse complement strand
TGTTTTGCTAGCTGCGAAGCATGTGATCCAACTTCTATTGAGCAGGAAATTCTAATTCCTTTCACAGTAGGTCCAAATCCGGTTGAATCTTTTGTAAATGTAAATAGTGAAAGACCAATTGATATGATTACGATTAGTGATGTGAGTGGAAGACAATTGATTCAAAGTACAGAAACAGTGATTGACTTACAATCATTTGAAAGTGGGCTTTACATTATTAATGTAGAAATTGAAGGTAAATCTTATATGGATAAAATCTTTAAGCAATAATCGAGCTTTAAAAAACAAACTATAAATAAAAAAGGCGTCGCTCTGAAGCGACGCCTTTTTTATTTATAAAATTTGCTTTAGACTTATTTATTTAAAGCCTCAGCCATTTTCTTCCCGATAAATGCAGGTGAATCCACTACATGAATTCCGCATGCTCTCATAATTTCTTTCTTCGCTTCAGCAGTATCATCTTTACCACCTACTATTGCACCCGCATGTCCCATTGTTCTTCCTTTTGGTGCAGTTTGACCCGCAATAAAACCAACGACAGGCTTTGTTCCATGATCACGAACATAATAAGCAGCTTCTGCTTCCATTTGTCCGCCGATCTCTCCAATCATAATAATACCTTCTGTATCCGGATCTTCCATTAACAACTGAACAGCCTCTTTAGTAGTTGTTCCAATTACAGGATCACCACCAATACCAATACAGGTCGATTGACCCATTCCGGCTTTAGTTACCTGATCAACTGCTTCATAGGTTAATGTACCTGAACGGCTAACAATTCCGATTTTTCCCGGTGTATGAATAAAGCCAGGCATAATACCAACTTTTGCTTCACCCGGAGTCATAATTCCCGGACAGTTTGGCCCGATCAATCTGCAATCTCTGTCATTTACAAAAGCTTTCGCTTTAATCATATCCTGAACCGGAATACCTTCAGTAATAGCAATGATAACTTTGATACCCGCTTCAGCAGCTTCCATAATCGCATCAGCTGCAAATGCAGGCGGTACGAAAATGATAGATACATCAGCAGCCGTCTCTTTAACAGCTTCCGCTACAGAATTAAAAACCGGGCGATCTAAGTGGCTTTGTCCTCCTTTACCGGGAGTAACACCTCCAACTACATTTGATCCATATTCAATCATCTGACCGGCATGAAATGTACCTTCACTTCCGGTGATGCCCTGAACAATTATTTTCGAATTTTTATCGACTAAAACACTCATTTGTAAACCTTTTTTGAGGCTGCAAAGGTAGCGTTTTGTCTTGGATTTTTAAAGTTCGGGCAACTTAAGTCGCCCTTACTTTAAAATCTCAATACTAAAAGGCAGAAAACTATTTCGTCTTCAACATCAGCATGTCCGATACAATTACTTCTGTCTTGTATCGCTTCGTGCCATTTTTGTCTTCCCAGCTATTGGTAACCAGTTTCCCTTCAACAGCAATTTCATTGCCTTTAGTCAGATACTCTTCAATAACTGAAGATAGTTTCCCCCAGGCAACACAATTATGCCATTGAGTCTCCTGAACCTTCTCTCCATCTTTCCCACGATAAGATTCACTGGTAGCTAAACTGAATTTTGCCAGTTTTTTTCCACCTTCTAAATTTTTAACATCCGGATCAGCCCCTAAGTGACCAATCAGATGAACTCTGTTTCTTAATGAATTCATTTTAATTTGTTTTGAGGTTAATAATTAATTCGAAAGCAAAGAAAATGATAACATTATTTAAGAGCCGTTTTTTAAACGTTTAAAAACGTTTATATACGTTTATAAACACATCCACCCAAAAAATAAATAACCAAACCCCAAAACAATGACTATACATATTAATCAATGCAAGTTTTGCCAAAAAGAAATTCATGGCAGAATAGATAAAAAATTCTGTGACAGCTATTGTCGAAGTACTTTTTACAACAAAAAAAATAAATTCAACAATGAAGTAATTAAAAGTATCAACCGATGCTTAATTAAAAACAGAAAAATTCTGGAAGACTTTAAAAATCAAAAAACTGTAGAAAAAGAAAAGTTATTATACGCCGGATTTAATTTTGACTATATAACACACTTCGAAGAGGCTAGAAAAGCGGTTACCTATTATGTATTTGATATGGCTTATCAATTTAAAACGGATCAAAT
>JAHDHT010000246.1:0-3006 GCA_020631175.1 Chitinophagales bacterium | reverse complement strand
TATCAGTCAATTCAGATAAAAATTCCGGATTAACATTATCGGTTAACCAAACATTATTTTTAGAAAGAAAAAAGGTATGACCGTTTAAATGCATTTTCTTCGAATCAATGATCAAAATCACAAGTTTACCATGCCGCCTTCCAACTTTCCCGGCGGTCTCCATATCTGCACTTAAATGAACGTGTTGCCGTTGCATTTTCATCAAACCCTTTTGCAAAATAGCGGGTAAAAATCGCTT
This sequence comes from Chitinophagales bacterium, assembly GCA_020631175.1. Classification (GTDB taxonomy): domain Bacteria; phylum Bacteroidota; class Bacteroidia; order Chitinophagales; family JAHDHT01; genus JAHDHT01. Next base: position 2,768 of record JAHDHT010000246.1, on the reverse strand, counting down.
TGCGGTACCATGATATAATGTGTCAGGCGGCTGAACAGCTTTTAAATCAAGGTTTACCTCAATAGAATGCCCCTGATTAGCTCTGATTTTCGAAAAATCTTCATTGAAAGTAAAACGTTTTTTATCATTTTCGTCAACGCATCTTTTCAATAAATCAAAATTAACTTTTCTCCCTGCAGCATTCATTTTTTGCATCAGTTCATTTACATCCACCCAACCTTCACGATCCATATTTAATTTTAATAAAGAAGGTTGATGACGTAAAAGCAAACTTAAATATTTACTTAAACTCTTCAATTCTATAAATAAAACGGAAAACTAAAACTGCAACAAAAAGATTCAGATAAACGTTACTTTTTATCCTTTAATGCTTTTAAAAACTCGGAAGCAAATATGAAATTATGCAGCGTTTCATTATTACTATCTAAAACTTCAGAATTTTTTCCTTCCCATTCTTTATGTCCCTGATGCAAAAAAACTACTTTCTCGCCGATTTCCATCACCGAGTTCATATCATGTGTATTAATGATTGTAGTTATCTGATAGTCGTCGGTAATTTCCTGAATCAATTTATCAATCACCAAAGAAGTAGTAGGATCAAGACCGGAGTTCGGCTCATCACAAAACAAATATTTCGGATTTAAAACAATTGCGCGTGCAATCCCTACGCGCTTCATCATTCCACCACTAATTTCACCCGGATATTTCTTATGCGCATTATTCAGGTTCACCCGGTCGAGCACGGTATTTACACGGTCAGATTTTTCTTTACGCGTTTTATTCGTAAACATATCCAAGGGAAAACGTACATTTTCTTCAACCGTCATAGAATCAAACAGGGCAGAACCCTGAAAAAGCATGCCGATCTCGTTGCGAATTTTTTTTCGCTCCTTCTTGGTCAAATCACGGGAAGCCCGGTCATTATAAAATACATTTCCCTCTTCCGGCGTAAAAAGCCCGATCATGGTCTTCATGAAAACCGTTTTACCCGAACCACTGGTACCGATAATTAAACTCGTTTTACCTGGGTGAAACTCGGTCGATATGCCTTTTAATACATGATTCTCTCCGAACGACTTATGGATATTTTCTACTCTTATCAAAGTGCTTCAAAATAAGGGAAATCCTACGCTTTTCAAATTTAAATCAAGGTCTTAAATTTATATCATGTTAAATAAGCAAAATGCCGTTCTCGACCCTAGCTTCAAAACAAGCCGTAATTTCTATGAAAGCGATTTGATTCTGCAGCATTTCCTGGAGCAAAATCTAAGCCCTGAAAGCTTTGCGTTTATGTTGCCCCATCTAAATGAGACTGGCGAGAAAGCCGCTACAATTATGGATCAGCTCTCTCAACAAGCAGATAAAAATCCACCCACACTAAGAAAAAGAAATGCTTATGGTGAAGAGTTGAACTCGATTGAATTTCATCCTGCTTATCAAACACTCAAAAAAATTGCTGTCGATTCTGGCATGTTTAGTGTTAAATGGGATCCGGCAAATCGCTATGATTTTAAAGAGCATTTACATCAATTAGGTTTTGCGGCGGGTTATCTTTTTGTAATGGGAGAAGTGGGTTTGTATTGCCCTTTGTGTATGACGGATGGAGTCGCACGTATACTCGACCGTTACGCTGATGAGGATGATAAAAACCGACTCTTGCCACATATCGCAACCGAAGATGTCGAAGAATTATTTACAGGAGCGATGTTTTTAACAGAAAAAGCAGGAGGTTCTGATGTTGGCGCAAATCTCGTAAAAGCTGATCATCAGGAAGGAAAATATTATTTACTTTATGGTGAAAAATGGTTTTGCTCAAATGCAGATGCTGAAATTATTCTGGCTTTAGCTCGGGTGGATGAAAATATTCCGGGAACAAAAGGACTGTCTATTTTTTTAATTGAAAAAAATAATTCGGATGGAAGTAAAAATCATCGCAACATTGTTCGTCTTAAAGATAAAATCGGTGTTCGTTCAATGGCGAGTGCGGAAATTATTTTAGAAAATACGGAAGGAAAACTATTAGGCAAAGAAGGGGAAGGATTTAAAATCATGGCGGAAATGATTAACCTTTCTCGTTTGTATAATTCTGTAACAGCTAGTGCTATTATTCGAAGAGTTTTAATTGAAGGGTGGCAGTTTTTAAATTTTCGATCAACTTTCGGAAAGCCGATTTTGGAACATGTTCTTGTTTGTGATAAATTGGCAGAAATTGCAACATTACATTTGCAGAACTTTTATTTCACCTGGCATACAATTAAATTATTAGATAAAGCAGATAACGGTGATCCTATAGCACAAAATAAAGTACGTCTGTTAACACCAATGTTGAAGAAAAGTACAGCAGAAGATGCAGTATATGCCTGCCGGGAAATGATGGAAGCGGTTGGAGGGATTGCTTATATTGAAGAAAGTGTTTTTCCGAAGTTTTTAAGAGATGCTTTAGTCTTACCTATTTGGGAAGGAGCAGGAAACATTATGATTCTGGATATGATGCGCGCAGCATTTAAAGAAAATTGTTTGCCCGAAATTTTTAATGAAATCAATGAAAATATTTCCGGTAACGAAGTTTATACACAAAGACTAAATGATCTCACTGAAAAAGTAGAGCTGTTTAAATTAAAAAATACCGATGAACAACAATTATATGCAAAGTATTTCTTTTCTGAATTGATAAGTTTATATCGGCAATCGCTTTTATTAAAATATAAAGATGATATTTCTTCTGAATGGATGGAACCTGCATTGAAATTATTGAATCAAAAAGAAGG
>JAHDHT010000245.1 GCA_020631175.1 Chitinophagales bacterium | reverse complement strand
TTTATATATAAAAAGTGTTATAGTCTAGAATAAGAAACCAATTCTTAAACCGAAATTGGTCATATTGATGCTGTTACCATCCGATTTTAACTTATCACCATCTATCTCATAATTATCTTTAATGATGTTATTGAAGCCATAACGATAAAATAAAGATGCATAAGCAGCATTCGTTTCGCTTATTTGAAATTCTGTACCAGCCGCAATAGATAAAGGAATATTGATCGGGCGAATACCAAACTCAACAACTGATTCAGGATATTCAGTATCTACTTTTTCTCCAAAAGAAAAGCCGGGCTCAAATCCAAGCATTGCAAATGGGGTGAATAATCCGAATTGAGAAGTTTTTAATTTCAAAGCGATCGGAATATTGATAAAAGTTGCTTTCATTTCTGAAAAGGGGCTTATCGATGCTCCAGTTGTATCTGTAGCGTTAATTACACCATTATATCCAAGTGTATTGCTGAAACTAACTAATTCAATACCACTTGATATAAAAGCAGATTCAGAAAGTGGATAGTCTACAACTAATTTACCACCAATACCAACTCCACCATCGGTAGTAATATCAGCAAGAGCAGGATTAAGTGTGTTGCTTACAAAGGGCGTAAGCTCAATTCCGAATTGTAAATCTTGCGCGAAGCCTTGTTGTAAGCTAAAAGCAAGAAGCATAAAAGCAATAATTTTTTTCATCTTTAACTGTTTTTTAGAATAAAAATATTGTGTTTGTGAAATTACTGAATTCCAGTTTTCAGTTTGATAGACTAAAGCTTATCATAACCGTCACCATTTTATTTGGCCTTAGCGCCTGCAAAAATAGCTATCAGGTACCAAGACCCGATGTTTCAGGTATAGAAATAAACTTCGATCCAATTCGATGCGAAAATATGCTTTTTGCTGAAGATTCGGCAAATCAGGTCCTGTTAGTCGATCAATTTCAGGCAAAATATCCCCAACTAAGTGATTTGTACTTTTCCAAAATGATGGGAATGGGCCCTCAAACAGGTCCGCAATGGAGGCAAAACGCCACTTTATTTCTTCAAAATGAGGCCGTTCAGTCACTTAAAGACTCCGTAGACCTTGAAATGAATCAGCTAAATACTGCATTAGGCGAACTTTCTGAAGGATTTAAACACCTGAAACATTATTTCCCAAATAAAGCAACGCCAAAAGTATTTACATGTATTTCAGAGTTTGGTCCGGCTGCCTTCACACTCGATACTGCCGCAGTTGGAATCAGTCTTGATATGTACCTGGGAGAAGATTTTGTTTATTACAACTCTGTAGGCCTTGCCCGCTACCAGATGGAGCATTGCAAGCCTGAAAACCTTCCTTCCAATACTATGAAGGCCTATCTGATGGCAGCATTTCCATTTAAAAGCGATCAAAACAGAATGATTGATCAGATGATTTACAATGGTAAAATACTATACCTGACGGAGTTAATGTTCCCTTTGAAGGATCCTCATCTGCATATTCCTTTCAAAGAAGATCAATATGCCTGGTGTTTAGCCAATGAAGGAAGAATGTGGGGTTTTTTCATTGAAAAAGAACTGCTTTACGAAACCAGAAGCTCTAAATACATGAAATATCTGAAACAAGGACCAACAAGCGCCGGAATGCCACCTGAATCACCTGGAGAGACAGGCTCTTTTATCGGATTGCAGATCGTTAGAGCATTCATGGAGAAAAATCCTGATTTCAGTCTTGAGAAATTAATGGAAATTGAAGACGGACAAGTAATTTTATCCCGATCGAAGTACAAGCCAAAAGAGGGATTATTTTAACGAAAACCCCTGTTTGTTAGGCATTTTTCAAAGGAAACAAGGCAGAACCGGCTAACTCTTTGATTTGGTTCATATGTCGTTCACAGTGATCAATTAAAATTTTAAATACATCACCCAGGCGAAAACGCATTAGTTTGTTATCCGGTGAATCAATCTTAATCTTGTTTAAATCGAGCCCGGAAGACGACTCAATCATCGTCTTAACCTCTTCTAAAGAAAGTAGAATTTCACTGAAAATGGAGGTCTTATAATCCGTATTTTCCGGTTCAAAAAGCGATGGTGATTTAAGCTTAAATCCGTTGTGCGCGCCTACCAGACTGATCATCATATTACCTAAATATCCCGAGCGAAAAGGGCTCTCTTCCAGCAAGTTAGCTTCAACTGTTGCGTCGATTTTCTCTTTAGAGCGATCGAGATAGTAGCGATTAACTAATATAATATGATGACAACACTGGCCAATCGACCAGGCAGTATCATCCATCCTCCAATTAATCTGATTTATATCGAATCGTTCTTTTAAAGACTCGAAATAATCTATAATCAATTGAAGGTTAGACTGCTGTTCATCTAAATATGTTTTAGTACTAATCACTCTAACAACTTCTATTCATAGACTAAATATGCCGCTCAAGTCACCAATATTTTTCATCCTTTTCTTAATTTGACACGCTTTATCGACCTTATGAAGGATCAACTGACAAAATTAGAACAAGAATTAAACGGAGAACTGTATTTCGATGATTTACATCGGCATATTTACGCCACCGATGCATCGGTTTATAAGAAATTACCGCTCGCCGTTTGTTATCCTAAATCCAAAGAGGATATAAAAAAGCTGATTCGTTTTGCAACACAGCATAAAAGCTCACTAATTCCCCGTGCAGCAGGTACATCTTTAGCCGGTCAATGTGTTGGAGAGGGTATTGTCGTCGATGTAAGCAAGTATTTCTATGGCATTTTAGAAGTAAATGATTCGGAAGGATGGGTGCGAGTTCAGCCCGGGGTGGTTCGTGATCAGCTTAATAAACATTTACAGGCTTACAATTTATTTTTTGGACCTAATACTTCAACGGCAAACAGAGCAATGATTGGGGGGATGGTTGGAAATAATAGTTGTGGATCATATTCGATTGTTTATGGTACCACACGTGATCATGTTGTTGAAGTGAAAGGAATATTGAGTGATGGTTCTGAAGTTTGTTTTAAAGCACTTGATGAAGGTCAGTTTCAATCAAAGAAAACAGGGGTTCGATTAGAAAATAAAATCTATACTCAGATTAATGAAATGCTGAGTAATGAAGAGAACCGAAATCATATTCAGAAAGAATTTCCCAAGTCGAGTATTCACAGAAGGAATACCGGTTATGCGATAGATGAGTTATTGGCATTGAATCCGTTTAGTGCGAATGCAGATCCGTTTAATTTGTCAAAACTGATTTGTGGTTCTGAAGGAACCCTCATGTTCATTACTGAAATTAAATTACACTGTGATCCGCTTCCTCCCAAAAATAAATTATTAGTAGCGGCTCATTTTGAAAGTGTTCAAAAAGCATTGAAAGCAACGGTAGAGGTGATGGCTTTAAAGCCAAGGGCGGTTGAACTGATGGATGATATTATTTTAGAATGTACAAAAGGAAACATTCAATATAGTAAGTATCGCTTTTTTGTGGAAGGAAATCCGGGTGCCATTTTACTGGTGGAAGTTGGGGATGATGAATTGAAAAAATGTAATGAAAAGGCAGATAAAGTAATTAAGGTACTGAAGGATAAAAAACTTGGTTATGCTTTTCCTTTAGTGCAACAAAAAGATATTTCTAAAGTGTGGGCTTTGAGATCGGCAGGATTAGGATTGCTGTCTAATGTTCCGGGTGATGCTAAAGCTGTTGCAGTTATTGAAGACACGGCTGTTGAAGTTGCTGATTTGCCGGATTATATTGCGGAATTCACCGAGATGATGAATGGCTATAATCAAAGAGCTGTTTATTATGCGCATGCCGGGGCAGGTGAATTGCATTTAAGGCCTTTGTTGAATTTAAAGGAAAAAGAAGATCGTAAACTGTTCAGAGCGATAGCAAAAGATACTGCCGACCTGGTGAAAAAATATGAAGGTTCTTTAAGTGGAGAACACGGTGATGGTATAGTGCGTGCAGAGTTTATTCCATTAATGGTTGGGGAGCACAATTATAATCTCTTTAAGGAGATTAAGAAATTATGGGATCCGCATAATATTTTTAATCCGGGCAAAATAGTCGATGCACCACCTATGGATGAAGATCTTCGATACGATGAAGGTCAGTTGACTCCCGAAGTAAAAACAACATTAGATTTTTCATCTTCGGATGGATTTATTCGTGCAATTGAAAATTGTAATGGATCGGGAGATTGTAGAAAACTTGCTTTTAGTGGTGGAACGATGTGCCCGAGTTATATGGCAAGTAGAAATGAAAAAGATACTACAAGGGCTAGAGCTAATTTGCTTAGACAATTGATTCAGGAATCAGATGTAAAAAAAGCGCTAGCATCAGATGAAGCAAAAGAAATTTTAGACTTGTGCCTGAGCTGTAAAGGTTGTACTGCTGAATGCCCAAGTAATGTTGATATGGCATCAATAAAAGCAGAGGTTATGCATCAACATTATAAGATAAACGGTGTGCCTCTGCGTAACAGATTGTTTTCGGCATTTAGCAACTTGAATAAACTTGCGGCTTTAATGCCCGGTGTAAGTAATGCGGTTTTTGAAAATCCTGTTTCCGGAAGTCTTGTTAAAAAACTAATGGGGCTTGCCAATGAAAGGTCATTACCCTTGTTACAGGATATTACCTTGAGAAAGTGGCTTTCAAAACACCGACAGGTTGAGCAAAATAAACGAGTGTTTCTATTTGTTGATGAGTTTACGAATTATAATGATACCGGAATTGGAATTAAAACTGTTTTACTTTTAAACAGACTTGGTTATTATGTCGAAACAATTAAACATGATGAAAGTGGAAGAACTGCCATTTCAAAGGGGCTTTTAGATAAGGCAGTAAAGCATGCAGAGAACAATGTTTTACAATTTGCTGATAAACTTGGCGAAAATGATTTTTTGATTGGGATAGAGCCATCTGCAATTTTATCGTTCAGAGATGAATATCCAAAACTGGTTAAAAGCGAATTAAAAGAAAAAGCAAAAGCGCTTTCACAAAAATGTTTGACTATAGAAGAGTTTTTATTTCAGGCTTATGAAAAGGGTGAAATCAATTCACATAATTTCATTTCTGAAAAAAAGCGAATTGTTATTCATGGTCATTGCCATCAAAAGGCATTAAGTAAAATCGATCTGACACAAAAGATATTGAGTATTCCATTAGAATACGATACTGAAATTATTCCTTCAGGATGTTGTGGAATGGCTGGTTCTTTTGGATATGAAAAAGAACACTATAAAATGTCTATGGATATTGGTGAGCTGGTTTTATTTCCTTCCATCCGAAAAGAAAATGAAGAAACAATAATTGC
>JAHDHT010000244.1 GCA_020631175.1 Chitinophagales bacterium | reverse complement strand
GCAAAATGGTTTGAGTCGAGTGATTCTGAGCGTGAATTATATGTATTACACAGAACGGCTCCTGTGGGATCGGTTGTGAGAATCTACAATCCTGTTAGTGAATACAGTATATATGCAAAAGTTGCGGGTCCGGTTCCGGATACTGGTGAAAATGAAAAGGCATTGTTAAAGATGTCGTCGACAGCTGTTAAGTTATTGAATGCTTATGATGAGGTATTTATCGTAGAATGTGAATACTATAAAGAAAATTAATATCTATAATTCAATACAAAACAAACACATACAAGAATGAAAAAACCCGGTCGCAAGACCGGGTTTTTTTAGGGGAAATTTTTTGCTCACACAAAAAATTAAGCAGGTATTTTAATTAAATCAAAGATATCATTTGCACTCAAAGTCACCTTATCAAATGAGTGAAATGGTATGCTTAATGAGTGAAATCGTAAGACATATTTATTCTTTGCTAAAGCGTTTGAAGAATGCTTCTTTTCTGCGCTCAACTAATGGTATTTTGAAATTATTGTTTGTAATTATTGTTCCGGTTCTGCCGTTTACATATTCTTTAATACAATTCAAATTGACGATATACGATCGATGGGTTTTAAAGAAACCCGGTTGATCTAAAAGCAGATTATATTCTTTCATTGATTTTGAAACCAAAATAATCTTACCATCTGTTGTATAAAACTTTGTGTAATTATTATCGGCATTCAGGAATTCAATTTTATTAATTTTTAAAAATATTTTTCCTGATCTGGATGGAAGTGTCAATGTTGTGACTTCACTAATATTTTCCTGTAGTACCTTATAGGTTTCTTTTTCCTCTTTTGGAACGATTGTTTTTTTACTAACCCGATCAACAGCGTCTTTAAGATCATCAATTGCAATCGGCTTTAATAAATAATGAACAGCTGAATATTTAAATGCTTTTAAAGCGTATTCATCATATGCCGTTGTGAAAATTACATTGGAAGAACTTAAGTCAGCAAATTCAAACAATTTAAAACCGTTATGTTGAGGCATTTCAATATCAAGAAAAATGATGTCGGTTGCTTGCTTCCGTATATTTTCAACCGCTTCATTTACATGAGCACTTAAATGGATGATCTTTACATGCGGGCAATAATCTTCGATGAGTTTTTTTAAACTCTCACGACCGTGAAATTCATCATCAATTATATGGGCGGTTAACTGCATTTTAAATATTTAAAGTAAGCTCGACTTTTGTACCTGCCGGTGCATTATGAGAATCGTATAAATCTGTGGTAATTAATTCAGGACTATAATCCGGATTGTTCTTTAAGAGATCAATTCTTTCTGCTGTGACTTTTAATCCACTAGGCTTATCACTTTTTCTTTTCCATGCATTTTTTTCTTCTGCAGCCTTTCTTCCAATACCATTATCTTCTATTACGACCTGCATTTGCTCCTCCGATAGTTTTTTAAAGCTAACAAATAATTTACCGTCTTTATCTTTATGCATTAATCCGTGTCTGAAAGCATTTTCTATTAATGGTTGAATGATCATTGGTGGAATTTCAAGCATATCTACATCCAAATTTTCATCAATAGATAAATGGATATCAATTTTATCGCCGAAACGCATCTTTTCAAGATTTATATACATTTCCAAAAATTGAATTTCCCTATCAAGCCTTATCTTATCCTGTTCGCTGTATTCAAATACTTTTCTTATTAATGAAGAGAGTACATTTAAATATTTTAATGCTGTTTCTTTTTGATTGTTTAATACAAAAGATTGAATACTATTCATCGCATTAAAGATGAAATGTGGATTCATTTGCGCTCTTAATGTTTGCAGTTTTAAATCGGCAACTTTTTTATTCAGTTCTAATTGAAACTCTCTTTTATCTCTAACATTTTTTAATCTTTCATTTACGATTAAATAAGTGAAAAAGGCAATGACTCCCATAACTAAAAAACGAAACCACCAAGTATTATAAAAAGCTTTTTTAATTGAAAAAGACCAGTTGGTGATATTTTCAGGTTCTTTATTTAACTCAGATAAAGAACCAATACTAAATGTATAATCTCCGGCCGGAAGCGTTGGGTAGCTAACACTATTATTATCCGTTTTAATCCAATCTTTTTCAACATTAGTTAAGCGATACATGTATGAAGGCTTTGAAGCTTCATTAAATGAAAGAGAACTAAATTTAAAAATGAAGTTATTTTCAAAATGTCTAAATTCAGTTTTATTGCTGATCAACTTGTTATCGAGCAAAACTTCATCAATAAATACTTTATCATTTTTATTTGATGTAAAATCACTCTCAGCATTTATTTCAATTAAGCCATTATTGCTTCCTGCGAAAATTTTATCTTTATACTTGTAGATGCAATTTATTTCATTTGTATTTAAATCATTAAATGAGTTTAAAATGACACTTCTATCATTTTTGATTTGAATTAATCCTGAATTTGTTCCTGCCCACAAGCTCTTCGTTACTTCGTCTCCGTATAAGCATGTGATTGAATTAGATGATAAAATATTGTTTGTATTATAATGTTTCACCTTATCATTTAATGTAAATATCCCATTGCCGGAAGTTGCCAGAAAAATGGTGTTGTCTAGTTCTGTAATTCCTGAAATATGTTCATCACTAAATTTTCCGAGATCGACCTTACTAACGTTTTTTCTTTCAACCGTAAATAATCCTTTATGTGTTCCTATGTAAATTGTACCTGATCTACTTTTGAATATTTGATTTACCCGTTCTCTTAATAAAACTTCAGTCGAATCATTTTCTATTAAACCAAGCGAAAATGCATTTCCATAATAGAAGTAATCCTTTGTATGTAAAAAACTTTTTACATCATTATTTCTCAATTTTATTTTCTTCGGCTTGATTTCGGGAGTCAGTTCTACGGCAACTAATTCACTGTCGCCACCAATCCATAAAGTGTTTTCATTATCGTTCTCCATCGATAGAATCCTGGAACGTTCTTTTTTTACCGGAAAAGCTTTTTGAAAATTACTACCGTTAAACGGTTGGATGTAGTCAGACATTCCAATAATAATACCCTGTTTCTGATCTTCAACTATACTGTAAATTTCTTTTGAATTCAGATCACTATTTTCGGTTAAATGAACTTTTATTTTTTGAGAACTTACTTTTATCAATCCATTATTGTGTGTTGTAATCCAAAAATTATTGTTGAAATCTTTTAGAAGATAGTTTACATTATAATCTGAAAGCCATGCTGCTTCATTTTCAAGGTTTAATTGTTTATTTAAAATGAATATCCCCTTTGTGCTGCAGAGGTAAAATTTATCTTCAATTTTCACAACAGAAGTTAATCGAATGTTATTAGCAGCAAGTTTATTTAAAACTCTTTTAATTTTATTTGAGTAGGTTTCAGATGAAGGAACAAGCTGGAGATTACAATTAATCTTTCTATTATATGCTAGAATTGTATCTCTGTTAAAATGTTCCATAAAGTAATGATCTTTACCTTCCATCTTGATCAGCTCGAAGTCATCCGAATTATGAAAGTTGCGGATAAGATAATCCTGGCTTGAAACCATCACATCATTATCGTCGATAGAAGTTATAGAGGCAATTGCATGATTAAAACTCTTATCATCGAAATAAATCTTCTCTATTTCTCCATTTAAATTTAATCTTAGATAAGATCCGTTAACACTTCCCATCCATACTTTATCTCCGGCTATATAAAGACTATGCGCACCGTATTTTTCTGGGATATTTATTTTCTCTTGTTTTCCACTTGAAAGTTTAAATAATTCTAACGACAAGTTTCTAAACCAGATATCTCCTTTACTATCAACCTGACATCTTAAAACATCAAAGTCCTTCATCTCAGGGCTTATAAATGTTTTAAAAGAATTACCATCGAAACGACTAAGACCTTCTTCTGTTGCTATCCATAAAAAACCTTTTGGTCCTTGTATGATATTGTATAGGGTATTGGAAGGAAGTCCATCACTTTTGGTGAAAATTTTTATAAAATCCTGATCATCCTGCGCATTCAGATTACTAAATAGAAGCATAAGTATTAAAATACAAATGCCTTTGAGGGATAATATGTGCTGAATTGTCTTAATCATTGTTTAATTTCGCCAACAATGATTTACAATAATATATTAGAAACCATTGGTAACACACCGTTGGTAAAGATAAACAAGATCACAAAGGATATACCTGCAACTGTAGCAGCAAAACTTGATTTTTTTAATCCGGGTAATAGTATTAAAGACCGGATGGCTGTTAAAATGGTCGATGATGCTGAAGCTGCAGGACTGTTAAAGCCGGGCGGAACTATTGTAGAAGGTACAAGCGGAAATACAGGTATGGGGCTTGCTTTGGTTGCTATTTCAAGAGGATATAAATGTATTTTTACCACTACAGACAAGCAATCAAAAGAGAAAATGGACATACTGAGAGCAGTAGGCGCTCAGGTAATTGTTTGTCCGACAAATGTTGCAGCAGATGATCCAAGGTCATATTACAGCACAGCAAAACGAATTAGTGAAGAAACCCCAAATTCATTTTATGTAAATCAGTATAATAACCTTTCAAATCGGATTGCACATTATGAAACTACCGGACCGGAAATATGGAAACAGACCGAAGGTAAGATAACACATCTTATCGTTGGGGTAGGAACCGGAGGAACTATTTCAGGAACAGGAAAATATCTGAAAGAGCAGAATCCTGATGTTCAGATCATTGGAGTCGATACCTATGGCTCTGCCTTGAAGAAATATCATGAAACCGGAGAGTTCGATGAAGAAGAAATTTATCCGTATATCACAGAAGGTATCGGGGAAGATATAATTCCTGAAAATATAAACTTCCCGATTATTGATGAATTTGTTAAAGTAAGTGATAAAGACGGTGCAGTTATGGCACGACGTCTGGCAAGAGAAGAAGGTATGTTTATCGGCTACTCATGTGGCTCGGCAATGGCTGCAGTTATGCAATTGAAAGATCGCTTCAAAGCAGATGATTTGGTAGTTGTTGTTTTCCATGATCATGGAAGCCGATACGTCGGGAAAATTTACAATGACGACTGGATGAAAGAAAAAGGCTTCATTTAAGGGTTGATTTATGGTCGGAGTAAATATCTGACACAAATACTTGAAGTAAATGCCTGAAAGCCATCCTTCCAAAATAATTTCAACTGTACCCTCAATTACTGAATTGCTGGCTTATCTTGATTTAGACGAGCAAGTAAAAGGCATTACAAAATTTTGTATCCATCCTGATAATTGGTTTCGAACAAAGACAAGAATAGGAGGGACTAAA
>JAHDHT010000018.1 GCA_020631175.1 Chitinophagales bacterium | reverse complement strand
TGTATAGAGCACAAAAAAAGTTCGATAAAGCTATTCCTTACCTGGAAACTTCGCACAGAAAAGAACCTGATAATCATTTAATTTTCTATAATCTTGGCGAGGTTTATGATCTAAAAGGTGAAAAAGAAAAAGCAAAATTACACTTTATAAAAGCGCTTGACCGCGATCAGTCTGATCAATATAATCAATTATCAATTCAAACCTATTTTAAGCTCTTAAGTGAAACAAATTCCCTTCAGGAAATGAAAGAAATTTACAAAAAGGTAAACTATTTGCAGTTTGCTGATTTAGAATTTGTAAACAAATTGGGAGAATTATATTTTGCATATGAAGGTCCGGATGCAGCAAGAAAAATTTGGGAATTTGTATTAAAGAAAGACCCTCAAAACACTCAGGCAAAATTGTTGATGCAAAAATTTTAATTTGTTTGAATTAAAGCATTAGTTTTAATGTATTATATGTCAAGGTACTTTATATTAATTACTATTTTATTTTTGTTTATTTGTTCTTGTAAAAATGAACAAATAATAAAGTTGGAAAAAGTAAAATATAAAAACAAGCCTTATGAGCAAGATGAAAAGTTTGCTTATTTCAAAGGGCTAAAACCTCATAATAATTTTAGAAAAAAGATTCAATATAGCGAGAGTGGCCATCCTGTTGCACATTATGAATTTAAAGATAAATTGATGGAAATCTTGCACGGGCCATGGGCTTCCTACAATGTAAAAGGTAATTTAAAAGCAAGCGGCTATTATATTGATGGTGAAAAATTTGGCGAATGGTTAACTTACTTCGATATGAATTCAGGAAGCAAGTCAAAACCTGTCGCTTCTAAAGAAAGTTACTTGTATGGAAAACTAAATGGGCCATTAACAACATATTATTCTCCCGGTAAAATTAAAGATTCATTTAATTATGTGCTCGGTGAGAAGGAAGGTATTATGCGTAAATATTTCAATAATGGGAATAAGAAATTTGAAGCTTTATATGAAGAAGGGAGATTAAAATACCGAACTGAATGGTATCTAAATGGGAATAAACGGGCCACAGAATCTTTCAATGATTCTGGAAATATATTAGAGCAAAAAGGATGGGCAAGCAGCGGCTACTTAATTTCTGAATTAAAACAAGAAGAAAATAATAAATATGTATTGTTGTATGATTCAACAGGAAACCTGATAAAAAAAACATTATGGACAGATTAAAGTATTTGTGTCTCTTTTTAATAATGTTTGCTATTGCTTGTTCAGAGAATAAAGAAATTAAATTTGACTTTCCTGAAATACCTTTAGCCCCTGCTTCAAGATCTGCAGCTGAGCCAGGTACCTATAAAATGGCTTTTGATCAGGGCCTTGAATTGGCAGAATCGCAATATTGCTTTTGTCTAAGAAATTCGGAGAATATTACATGGGCACTTTGTGAGCAGTTGGCGGATGAAAAGTTAGCTACGGTACTTAATGTTCAAAAATCTGAAAATGTTTCTAATATGATATTACGTGCTTACGTAGAAACTAAAAACAGATGTAAATTACAAATGGGAATTATTGATTCATTACCCGATATCGACAATTAAAGCGCAGGTTAAATTGTAAAGTAGCAGTCAAACCACAATTATTTATTTTCTCCTGAATAATTTTTTATTATATTTGATTTCAAAATTCACTGAACCTAAAAACCTACTCCGAACCTACTTGAATTACTATTCGACCTTCCAACGTTTCTAAAGAACGTAAATACTTAATTAAAACACATTAGCTATGAAAAAAAATCATATGCAAACAGGATTGGTATGTCTTATTATGATCCTGTGTGCAGGCCTTTTATTCGCGCAAAATGCAAATCAAATATTTGATTTCAGCTCAGGAGAGAGCCCGGTAAATACTGCGAAAAAATCTACAATTTTCTTGGAAGAAAAAGCTCAAACTTCAAATCGGACTAAAGATATTGAAGTATTGAATCCAGTTAAAATTGAAAATAACTTACCGCTTAAAATTAAACATCCGGAAATTCAGGGAAAGAAAATGTTGGTTGTGACTAAAGAGCAGATTGATGAACTGAGAAAAGCTCAAAATCAATTTAACGGTAATAGTAAATCATTAGATCAATAATAATTCAAAACCTACATTATGAATATTTTATATAGTTCCAAGATAAAATTTGGATTCTTATTGAGTTTAAGTTTTATCATTTGTTTGCAGCTAAATGCTGCAGATAATATATGCTCAGCCGGTGCTTTAAGTTCAAGTTCAGCATTAGCCGGTGGAACAAATAACACAGGTAACAACTCTGGTTTTTCTGCTGAAGCAAGTGAAGTATTTGGTACTGAGTATAACGGTGAGGGTAATAGCGCTTTCAATACGTGTGAAGGTCCCGGAACTTTTACAACACCAGGAAATCCGGGCCCGTCTGATTGGTGGACGTTCACGCCTACAATTACCGGGCAGCATTGCTTTGCTGAAACAACAGGTTTTGGGTCAGATCATCAAATGGCAATTTTTGAAGATACCGGAGCAGGTGTTTGTCCTGGACCTAATTTTGCTTCCTTATCAATTCTTGGATCAAGCGACGATGCATTTGCTGCTTCTGTAGGAGATGGAGCTACACCTTATACTTCAAACACCATAGGCGCAACGTCTACCGTTAGTGATGCAGCTTTTTGTGTAAATCTTACAGCCGGAACCACCTATTATGTTCAGGTGTCTAGCGTTGCTT
The DNA here is from genome assembly GCA_020631175.1 of Chitinophagales bacterium. Taxonomy (GTDB): domain Bacteria; phylum Bacteroidota; class Bacteroidia; order Chitinophagales; family JAHDHT01; genus JAHDHT01. Next base: position 28,482 of record JAHDHT010000018.1, on the reverse strand, counting down.
TATTTTCAAATCCTTGTGGATTTGCAACTTGTAATGATTGTTTTGCAAACTTTGATCCGGGTGGAGCCTATACGCTTAACGTTGCAGAACCGCCACCATGTGAAATTGAAATAACAACATTAGGTGGAGCGGGTTATGCTGAATGTCAAAATATTCAGGATGAGTTTGATGCAGCAGGAGGCTTTGGAGGCTTTCCGGGCTTTACAGCTGCCGATGATCCCTGTACTTTTTGTTCTGCTGTTTCAACCGGAATTGATTTTGGCACTCAACCATCTCAGGATTGTGTTGATGAAATTAATGATGGTGGTTTTGAAACATGGTTCGATTACGGTTACGACCTTCCTTTAGATGGATGTAATCTTCCTGCGACAGCAGTACTTGGGGTAGATTGTCCTGCCGGTGGTGCAGGCGGCTTTTCTAACGTCGTTTACGATGGTGATGGGTGTACGTTTGACTTTATAACAGCAATTCAAATTTATAATGTCCCTGATAATGGATTTAATTGTCCATGTGCTGGAACCTGTTCGCAAGGTGAACCTGTAACACAGGCTTATGGAGCTTGTCCTCAGGGAAATGATCCTTGTTCTGGTATCGACTTATTACAAACATCCTTAACGGTTGTACCAGGATCTTGCGGAACTGCAGGATCGGTTACAGTTGAAACTACTTGTCCCGAAACAGGTGATGTAACAGTTTGTAATACCATTCAAATCGGTACAACAACTACTCCTGATTGTGGAGATTCAGGAACAGATGTTGTTTCATTTGCAATTGATGATCCAATTTTAACAGCTGCATTAACTGCTGCAGGAATCGCAACAGACCCGTTTCCATGTCCTTCATTTACAGATGTAAACATAGCATACAGTTGCTCTTGTGCATCTTGTGACGGAACTTATGAAGGAAACATGATAGATATTTGTTCAAACACAGCACCTGAATTTACATTTACAGCTTGTGATGTTTTACCTGGTGGTGGAGGAACCGGTGGAGTAGGTCTTGATTATGATCTTTACATTTATGCCCCTGGTGGAAATCCTGTAGGGGGAGCTCCTGGCGCATATATTCCCAACCCGGTAGCCGGTACATTCGGTCAATTTCCACATCCAAACACTGATTTAATATATCAATCAAGTACTTTTGATTTTGGTCAAACATGTCCTCCTGCTTTGCCTGCCGGTGCTTTAACCAACAATACATGCGATCCTTATATGGTAACTTTCTTTTTAGTGCCATACGATTATACCTTCGATATTGATCCTGATCCCTTAAACGGAGAATTTGGATTTTATCCTGACAATACCCAAGCACTTTGTCAGCCGACAAGACATGATATCATGGTCTATCCTGATGGTCTGGTTGTTGTTGAAACACCCGGAACATGTGAAGGAACCCCATCAATGGTTGCTGTTAATTCAGCTTCAGGAACGGAATGTGCAACAGCAACAGCCGCTGCAGTACCTGCTGATCCTGTTTGTCCGTCAACTTCAGAAACAGATATGTTCACCTATAGCTTTTCCGCAACAGACTTAGGATTAGATATGGCTCCTGCAGCTTGTCAACCAAGTTTTAATGGTCAGATTGATGTTACCTGTACTGGTGTTTGTTGCGAAATAATGGACCCGACAACAACACCGGCAGAAATCTGTCAGGGAAATCCGGCTGCTGCTTTAACAGCAGCACCAACAGATCCTACTTGTGATGTAATAAATTGGTATTCAGATGCAGCAGGAACTACGCAAGTTTCTTCAGGAGCATCCTTTATTCCTTCGGATACTGCACCGGGTACATATACTTACTACGCTCAGTGTGTTGATTCTACTATACCCGATTGTGAAAGTGCATTAGTTGCAGCTGTTTACACCATTAATGCCGAACCTGGTGTATCACTTGATACCCCGGCATTAAACTGTACTTCAGGTCCGCAAGCATTAAACCCATCACCAGCAGGTGGTGTGTATTCCGGATCAGGAGCGACATTGGTTACTAATGATGAAATTGATCCTGCTGATGTTTCAGAAGGAGTAACTTACGAAATTACATATACATATACTTCTCCGGAAGGATGTGTAGGAAGTTCTACAATATCTTTTAGCTATAATATAGATTGTGGCGCAAATGGTGGTAGCTTTTAGTAATTTAATTTGACTTAAAAAAAGGGGTTGATGTTTTTCAACCCCTTTTTTTATTTATTGAATTATTTCCCTTTACCTTCACTTTCAATTGAAAGCTTATCATTGAGAGATAATTTGAGCAAAATATTTGAAAAGAATTTTTACGTACTGATTTTATTCTCAGTTACAACACTTGTATTATACTTTCCTGTTTTCCAAAATGAATATAGTTTTAATGACAACTATGTAATTACAGAGACTACTAAAAAAGGATTAAGCGGAGCATACGATATTTTTACAAAACCGTACAGAAACATAGATGGTCTAAAATATGGTTACCGGCCGGTAACTCTCTTATCTATAGCATTAGATATTCAGTTGTTTGGAGAAAATCCAACGGCACATTTATTTATAAACTTACTATTATATGTATTAATACTTTGGGTACTGTTTCTTTTAATGAAGCATTTATTTAAAGAGTTTAGTTTAATTTCCATTTTTATTGGGGTAATGTTTTTTGCAATCCTTCCTATTCATGTTGAAGTTGTTGCAAGCATTAAATCACGTGACGTTTTATTAGTAGCATTGTTTTCCTTATTGTCAATTATCCAATTGTTTCGTTTTCGAAGTACTACTAAAATAAAACATGCACTGTTTGCGATAATTCTATATGCATTAGCAGTTTTGTCAAAACCTACTTCAAGCTTGTATATACCAATAGCCGCAATCTTACTATTTGGTTTTAATAGTAAAATATGGAAGACCATAATTTCTTTAGGGATATTAGTCCTCACCTATATCGTTTGCAATAGGTTAGGTAAAATAGCAATTGGTGAGACAATTAAAGAACGAGCATTCTTACAGTTTCCAATGGATGATGCTGATTTAACCGAACGTTTGCTATTATCATTTAATATTCTGTTTGAATATTTGCAACTAACATTTTTACCGGTTAAACATTTATTTTATTACGGATATAAAATGTTTCCTATAGAAAAAAGTGAAATTTTAAGTAGTTACAGTTTTTGGCTTGGGCTTTTATGTTTCTTTTGTATGATAGGTCTTTTGTTTTTTTTATTCAAAAGAAAAAAGTTTGTCGCTGTAAAAACTGTTTCAATTTTTTTAATTGGTTGGTTTATATTGTCAGGAATTATAAAACCTGGACCTGGAATTATAGCAGATAGATATTTTTTTTCCGTCTCAATATCAGTTGCTTTTTTAACGATGATTATCAATAATTATTTAAATCAAAATTTAAAAAAGAAACCATATTGGAAATATGCAATTTTTTCGCTGTTGGCATATTCGTTTATAATGTCTTATAAAACGAATAGTCGTGCGAAAGAATGGAAAAACAGAATTACTTTATTTAATGCTGATATTGCTTATCTCGAAAATTCTGCAAAAGCAAACATGCTGATTGCAGATGAAATGATGTTTGAAAACAGAAAGCGAAAAAAGAAGTTATACAGTTTCAATGAAATAGAAAAATATTATAAAAATGTAATTAAAATATATCCTGAATATTTTAAAGCATGGAATAATTATGGTTACGCGGCTTTGTTTTTTGAAAGTAACAAAGCAGTTAATATTTTAACGAAAGCAGCTGACTTAGATAACAATCCGCAAACTAAATACAATCTTTCTAGAGCGTATAAACTAAACGGAAAGGATAAAGAATGGCTAAAGAGCTTAATTGAGCTCAGTGAAATGGATTTAAATGATAACCTATATGAACTGACCTTTACAGATTTACACAATCATTTTATCAAAAATCAGGATTATGAGCGGGCAGAAGAATTTGCTTTGCGGGCAGTTGATGATTTTCCTGAAAATTTTAGTTACAGAGATCATTTGGCAAAAGCCTTTTTTGCACAAGGAAAAAATCTGCAATCATTTGAAGCATGGAAAAAAGCAGTAAAATTGAATCCGGAAAGCAAAGTGATGATGTATAAACTTGCAAAAGCTTATGAATCAGCCGGTTTTGCTGATTCAGCAGCCTTGTATTTGAAAAAATGGCAGCAAATGTAAGTTTTTAACAAAAAATTAATATTTTTGAGCTAGTCAAATTGAATTAAAGTAACCTACTATGAAAAAACTCAGGTATATCTTGTCCTGTATTGTATTACTTTTATTCGTTCAGTTAACTGTTTCAGCTCAAAATGCTGTATTAGTTGATACGGATGGAAGTATAAATACATTTGAAATTTCTGATCTTGCGCCTTATCAGGCAGAAATTCAAAATCTTACTTCTCATTTTCCAACGGTAAAACGATTGTTTTTCCAGGTACTAAATCAATTAAGTAATGTATCGTCCGTCTCTTTTGACAATGACGCAAAAACTTTATTGATAGCATTCAATGAAGATCTTGGCGAAAATCAAGTCCTTCAAATATTGAATCAAAAAATCCAGGATCTTAAAACCCAACTCATGGTATTAAGAGATCAGGGTATGACAAATCAAGAAGTTGATAACTATATCAAGTCTGACCTGATTTCCTTCTAAAATAACCGAAAACCTAAAATTTATGAGAAAGATATTGTACAAATTGACAATGTTAACCGCTTTGTTTGTGTTTGCATTTGCAAACACTTCTTTAGCGCAAGGTCCAACATGTGCAGAAGCTACACAACTTTGTGATGACCCTGCTTGTGGTGGTTTTGAAATCGGAAGCGGTCAGGGACAAGACCCAATCGCTGGTGAAAGTTCATCATGTGTTGGTGGTGATCCAAACGCAACCTGGTTTTTCTTAATTGACGATCAAGGAGGTGGGGGTACTATTAATATTTCAAATACTCCTGCATGTGATACAGATTTCGTAGCATGGGGGCCATTTGATTCTCCTGCTGATGCACTTGCTGCATGTGCTGGAGGTATTTCACCTGCAAATGAAGTAGGGTGTGATTTTACTACTGCTCCAGGTGGAACAATAAATATTCCGGCAGCATCGCAAGTTGGTGATGTTTACTTAATGGTAGTTACAAATTTTTCAGATGATCCTGGAATTACTGTTAATGTAACAACTGCAAACCCTCTTGAATGTTGTCCGGTTGGTACCGGAGTAAAAGCAGATGAAGAAATCTGTTCTGGAGGAACATCTACAGCCGCTATAACCGATTTTGAGGGTACCGCAGGTGAAATCACCGGAGCGACACAATTTTTAGCTGATCTTGGTCTTTCAACAAGTCCGACTGCTTTAGTTGCTCCTACTGCTGCAGATTTTACAAATACTACATGTGCAGCGACCACTCTTACATTATATTACTTGTTCTCATGTGATGCGAATTGTGATGCTGTTGCTGATGATCCTTCAGTAGCTGGTTCTTACACGGTTACAATATATCCGGATGCAACTACATGGGTGGTTACCGAAACACCAGGCGCTTGTGGTACAGCTGCAACAGTTGATATATCTACTGCGGGTGGAATGTCATGCTTTAGTGATGCTGGAGCTGCTCCTGCTGATTTAGGTTGCGGAAATACAGATAATCAAGACTTAGCATACAATTTCGATCCTGGATTTGCTGCTGCTTGTAACATGATGTTCTTCGGTACAGTTGCCGCAGAATGTGAAGGTACAGGATGTGGATGTGCTGATCCATGTTTCGTTGAATATGATCCTGCTGTTCCGGCACCTGGAGACCCGGCTTTATGTGTAACTCTTGTTTCTGCAATGACTCCTTGCGATGATGGAGATCCTTGTACAATCAATGATATGGAAGTTTTAGGAGGCGACGGCTCAGTTTGTGAAGCTTGTGTCGGTACACCAATTACCCCTCCGGTTCCAACATTAACTTGCCCACCGGCAAATCTTAATCTTTGTGATGGTACATTTGATTGTATGTTCTCTGATTCAAACGGTGCAACTGCAGGAAATGGAACAACTGATGCACCTATCATTGGTGGAACAGCCGCTTTCGCTACTGATGCAACAGGTGTTATTGATTTAACTCAATTAACGGATGGAGTAACATACACCTTAACTTTAAATTATGAAGAAGCAGGATGTTTTGGTACAATGGTTACTTGTACATTTACTGCTGAAGTTCCGAATGATGCCGAAGGTGGTGCATTCTAAACTTCCCAATAAAAATATTTAAGAAAAAGCATCTCTTTTTTAAGAGATGCTTTTTTTTTTGTAAAATCAGCTAGAATCTGAAAAATGATATTTCAAAATGCATATTATTTGCCTGAGGCCGTTTTAGACAACAATAATCTTGAAATGCTGTTTCCTGAATGGAAAGCAGAGGCTATAGAAGAAAAAACAGGTATCTGGAAAAGACACTGTGCTGCATTTGATGAACTATCATCCGATTGTGCAGTAAACGCAGCTGAGCAATTGTTTTCTCAAAATCCAAATCTCAGAAATCAAATACAGTTTCTCATTTTCGTTACTCAAAGTCAGGACCATGCATCCCCAACAACTGCCTGTATAATTCAAGATAGATTGGGTTTAAAAGCTTCAATAGGAGCATTTGATATTAATCTCGGTTGTACCGGTTTTGTTTATGGTTTAAGTGTTGCAAAAGGATTGATAATAACTAATCCGCATATCGAAAATGTAATGATCCTAACTTCTGAAACATTGACTAAATATATCCATCCAAAAGATAAAAGTGCAAGAACTATTTTTGGAGATGCCGGCACTGCTAATGTAATTACAAGGGCAATGGCAGAAAATACTGGAGTTTTCGAATTTGGAACAGATGGTTCAGGTAGTGAAATTATGATAAAACGTAATGGATCTTTTCGCTACCCTTTTAATAAAGTATCTGCTCTTGATTATGATGATGGATATGGAAATATTACAAATGACGAATATTTTAGAATGAAAGGGCAGGATGTCTTTGTTTTTACTTTAAAACGGGTCCCGAACCTTATAAAAACTGTTTTGAAAAGAAATTCCTTTGAAATGGAAGATATCGATTTGTTTGTTTTTCATCAGGCAAACGGATATTTATTGGAACATCTTCGAAAGAAATTGAAAATTCCGCAAGAACGCTTCTTTACGTATATTCGTGAAGTTGGAAATACCGTTTCTTCAACTATTCCCATAGCATTGAATGAAGCAGTTAAAGTAAATAAAATTAAATCCGGAACCAGAGTTCTCGTAGCCGCATTTGGAGTCGGGCTTTCATGGGCCGCAACAATTATTGAATTTTAAAAACCGAAAAATGGCTGATTTAAATATTGATGATTTATTATTAAAATTATTAGAAGAATTTGATGATATCGAAACTGAAAACTTTACAGCAGAAACATCATTCAAAGATTTAGAGGAATGGAGCTCAATGCAGGCTCTTGTTGTGATTGCTTTAGTGGATGAGCATTATGGAGTAGCATTAACCGGTGAAGATTTATTAAACTGTGATACCGTAAATGATTTATACAATTTAATAGAAAAAAAATCTTCCTGATTATTTAAAATGAGCTTTATTCTTAAAGAGCATATTAGTATAAATGGAATTGCGGCTTGTGTTCCTTCATATTCAGAAAGTAATCTCGATTATGAATGGATTAGTGAAAAAGAAAGGAAAAAATTAATTAAAACAACAGGCATCGCTCATCGACGTATTGCATCAACAGATACAACTGCATCTGATATGTCATTTCATGCAGCTTCTAAACTACTTTCCGATTTAGATGCTAAGGCATCAGAAATTGATGTTTTAATAAACGTTACTCAAACTCCTGACTATCTTATTCCCGGTACAGCTTTGCTTTTACAGGATCGCCTTAAAATGAAAAAAGATAGCATTGCATTTGATATAAACCTGGGCTGTAGCGGATATGTTTATGGTCTCTATGTTTTATCATCTCTTATTGACGGAAAATCAAATAAAAAAGGATTATTACTTGCCGGAGATAAGTCAAGTCATCCGGTTAATTATAAAGACAAATCAACATATCCCCTTTTTGGAGATGCCGGTTCAGCTACTTTAATTGAATATAATGAAAACGCAGAACCAATGTTTTTTAAATTAAATTCCGACGGCTCAGGTCATGAAGCCATAATAGTACGTTCTGGAGGATTAAAATCACCTGCATCTGCTGATACCACAACCATAAAATTTATTTCTGAACGTATTGAAAGAGCCTCTAATGAATTAGAATTAAATGGGATGGATGTATTTAGCTTTGCTACGACCAAAGTACCGGTTCAGATTAAAGCTTTGATAGATCAATTCGAAATTGAAAAAGATTCGATCGATTATTTTATCTTTCATCAGGCTAACAAGTTAATGAATGAACTAATTCGTAAAAAACTGAAATTAAGTCCTGAGAAGGTTCCATACTCTTTGGAAAAATTCGGCAATACATCATCTGCTTCCATTCCCCTTACTATTGTAACCAATAAAGCAAATCTTAAACCTAAAGATAAAGTCTTGATAAGTGGCTTTGGCGTTGGTCTAAGTTGGGCGTCTTCAGTAGTTAACTTTAATAATACCAAAATCTCCGAATTAGTAGAAATTTGAAAAATCGCTTAATGCTCAAATGTCCCATTGGAGGGAACAGAGCTAACTCAGCGCTCTGAGGAAGGAAGAAACACATTGTCCCTCTGTAGGGACCAGAGCCAGCGCAGCGCTCTGAGGGAGGAAAGAACACAATGTCCCTCTGAAGGTGCTAGCGCTCTGAGGGAGGAAAAAACACAATGTCCCTCTGAAGGTGCCAGCGCTCTGAAGGAGGAAAAAACACATTGTCCCTCTGGACAGACCAGAGCCGGCGTAGCGCTCTGAGGGAGGAAAAATCAACAATAAATCATCCACCCAAATCAAACGAATAATCACCTTCTAGCCCTTTATTTTTCTTAAATTTATCTGGTGGATATCTATGATCTAAAAAATAAAACCATCTTAATTACCGGTGCATCAAACGGCATTGGTAAAGCATGTGCAATATTATGCGCCGAAGCCGGAGCAAAACTAATATTGACCGGCCGTAATAAAGAACGTTTAGAGTCAACCGTAAATGAGAGTGTTCCACAAAGTCACCAGACAATTATTGCAGATATTAGTGTTCAGGAAGGAAGAGAAAAGCTATGTGAAAGCATAAGTCATTTAGACGGTCTTGTACATAGTGCCGGTATTGTTTTTCCAATGCCGGTTCAATATATGACTCCTGAAAAAATTAATAATCTTGCACAGATAAACTATTATGCACCGGTAGAAATTAACCGTATTTTATTACGGAAAAAAAAAATTAATAAGGGGGCATCAATTGTATTTTTATCTTCCATATCAAGTGGGCATCCATTTAAAGGTGGAGCAATATATTGCAGTTTTAAAGCAGCTTTAGAATCTTATTCCAAAAGTCTTGCATTAGAATTAGCACCAAAGGGAATCAGAAGTAATTGTATTAAAGCCGGATTAGTCGAAACTAACATAATGGATGTAACCGCAAATGCCACTACTAAAGAAAGTCTCGAAAATCATCGGGCTCAATATCCTTTAGGTTTTGGCTCTGCTTCAGATGTTGCAAATAGTGTTTTGTTCCTGCTTTCAAATGCTTCAGGATGGATAACTGGCACAGATATTATTTTGGATGGAGGATTAACAATTAGTAAGCAATGAACCGGGAAAATTTTAAATATGATTATGCTGTTGTTGTGCCGGTTTATGAAGCGGAAGATTTAGTATTTGAAATAGCAGAAGAAATGGAAAAGCTGTTTCATACATTAAATAAAAGCTATCAACTAATTTTTGTCGATGATAGTAAAAAGTTCACGACCTGGCCATTTTTAAAAAAACTGGTTAATGATTCAAAAGAAAATATAACTGCGGTAAGGTTAAGTAGAAATTATGGACAGCATAATGCCACCGTTTGTGGTTTTTCATTTGTAGATGCACCCTGGGTAGTTACAATTGATGATGATCTCGAAATCCCTCCCAATGAAATAAAAAAATTGATTCAATGTCAGCTAGAAACAAATGCAGATGTTGTTAGCGGAGTTTATGATAGGGTAAAGCGAGGTAAGCTATTTAATTACTTTAATAAGCAATTTGTAAACTCCGGTAAAAACATTAAAAAAGAAAAATCTACTTTATCTTCCTTCCGGTTGATAAAAAAAGAACTGGTTGATGAATTATTGAAATTCCCACATCATTTTGTTTATATCGATCGTGTTTTAATGTGGTATACGCAATCTATAGAAGAAGTTGAAGTGAAAAATCAGCCTACAAAAAAAAGCATTAGTGGCTACAGTGGTAACGCTGTATTTGGTTTTTTTAGCAATGTTTTATTTTTCTTTTCTTCATTCCCAATCAGGGCTATGACCTATATCGCTTTTTTAATTTCTATCTTAACTTTTTTGTTTGGGATGCAAAAATTATTGGCTAAAATATTGTTTGATTCACCGACAGGTTACGCCTCTATTATAGTTACAATCCTTTTTTCTACCAGTTTGATTTTGTTTGCATTAGGCTTAATTGGAGAGTATTTAAGAAGAATATTTGCAGTTCTAAATAACCAGCCGGTTTATCAAATAAAGGAGGTTATAAAGTGATTTTTGAAAACTATGGAATGCGTTTTATCCGGCTGGCAAAAGAGCATCTTGAGCTAGTAAGATATTGGAGAAATCATGAAACGATTACTCCTTACATGGAAAATAATACACCAATTACATATGAAGCTCAGTTAGAATGGTTTAAAAAAGTAAATACAAATGAAAACTTGTTTTTTATTGCTGAGTATGATAATCAATGCATTGGTTTAATAAGCGGTAAAGGCTTCAATGAAAAGAAATCGATTGGAGAAGGAGGGATTTTTATCTGGGAACAAAAATGGTTAAATAGTTTTATCCCGGTTAAATTATCAATGGCCTTAATCGAATTCTCTTTTATATACTGCAATTTTGAACAAGCATTTGCTAAAATTCTAAATACAAATAAAAGAGCCATTCAATTTAACAAAATGCTGGGATATAAGTTGCTGCCGAAACAAGAAGGTGTATTGAATCAAAAATATTTATTAAGACCAGAAGAATATCTAAAAAAAAGAAAATTTTTAAAGAGTATAATTGAAGATATAAAACAGCAGCCTACTTTAATATTTTCAAAGGAAGATGTACAATCGGGCTATTCAAAGTATTTTATTGAAAATTTTCTTAGAAAAAAACCAATAGAAAATTTCCCGGAATTGATAATAAAAAGAATGAAAAATGCGTAGTCACGTTATTAAAAATATGGATAGAAATGCAGAGTTAGAATTTAAATTTCTGCAGTTCTTTGATCACTTTTTCGGTAGAGAAAAGACTAATAATTGGTTTAAGGGGAAAAGAGAACAAAACAAAATTGATCTCATTAAATCAATGATGAAAAACGGAAAGGGAGAGATTAAGCAGGTCGATAGAATTAAGTATAAAAACAAACAACACTTTTATAGAAATTATGTTAAACCACGAAAACCGGTCGTATTAGAAGGAGCAGCTAAAGATTGGCTTGCAGTAAAAAACTGGTCTTTAGAATATATAAAGGACTTGTACGGAGAGGATGAAATAGTTTTGTTAGAGGATAAGGTCGCTGATGAAGAAGTGAAAAAATTAGCTGATGTAATTGATAATATAAGAAGCGGAGGCTCTAAGTACTATCGATTTTATCCCTTATTTAATAGACACCCTGAACGCTTGGTTGATTTTGACATCAAATGGTTAAGAAATCATCGTCAACCAATGAGTTTTGGAGAATCAATTCAAGCATTCATAGGGGGTGAAGGTACCATCACCCATTTACATAATGCATTTCCTCCAAACCTTTTCGTTCAGGTTTATGGTTCAAAAAAATGGTTTTTGTATGATGATTATTATACACCAATTGTAGATCCTCATCCGGCTCAGAATATTTACCGATACGCCCCTTATATTGATGATAAACCCTTCGACCCATTTGAAAAGAAAAACCCTAAACATCCTCAGTATAAATATATTCATGGTTATGAAGCAGATTTAAATCCCGGTGATATACTTTGGAACCCACCATATGTTTGGCATACAGTCAAAAATGTAAGTGATTCTATAGGTGTAGGTTACCGCTGGATTAATCCATTTTACTGCTACGCAACAGCGCCATTTTATGCCACTTTAGACTTATTGGCATACAATCCTCCAATCTGGAAATCAGTTAAATTCTATAAAGAAGATTTTAACTTATTGCAATTAGCTGAAACAGGACAGCTGGATGATTATTTAAATCAAAAGGAACCACAAGAGTAAGTATAGATTTTGTATTTTTAATCTAAATACTTGAAGGAAAAGGAAGGAAACTGCTGCTCAAGAATCTTTTCCCTTCTTCAAAAAATGATGGTCCGATTTGTATTTCATTCCCCTCCTTTTAAAGCAGGGCTGGTCCGAAAGACCCGGGTGGTTAAAACAGTAAACTATGAATTATTCAGGCATAAATAACTTAACTCGATTCAAATATGATTGCTGGCAATTCTTTGACCATAAAATTGGCAGAGATAAAGCATTCAAATGGTTTTTAAAGCCTCGAAAAAAGCTTGAAAACAAGCTTGTTCAGGAAATAAAAAGAAGACCTGTCGGTAAAAATCTTGGTATTCAAGAAGTTAAATATGAAAGTAAAGAGCAAGTTCAACACCTTATAAAGCAAAATAAACCCTTTGTATTTCGTCAGATAGCCAAAGACTGGGATTGTGTTACAAAATGGTCGCCTCAATGGCTTCGCAATACACACGGAGATGACGAAATCGTTTTTGTCGATAACTCAGATCGCAAAAACAATAAATTTGAAGTTACTCATCTGAGAGATATTATTGATAATATGAATGATGGAGGCGCAAAATATTATCGTTTCTATCCACTTCTTAGACGACATCCGGAAAGAATTAAAGATTTCGATTATAAATGGTTAAGAGCCAATACAGATAGAGGCGTATCAAAAGTTGAAGTCTTTCATACATTTATCGGTGGTGATCAGACTGAAACAGATATTCACTGCGGTTTTTCAAGTAATTTCTTTACCCAATGTCATGGGCAAAAAAGATGGGTATTGGTTGGTCAGGAGTTCACACCTATTGTTGATCCTTTTCCGGGAATTAGACTAACAAGAAGCGGAAACGGATATGCAGGCGCACCTTTTAGTTTTTTTAAACCGGATTATGAACAGTACCCCGGATATAAACATGTCGATTATTACGACGTAACATTAGATGCCGGTGATGTTTTATATGTACCTCCCTTTATGTATCATAATGTGGTAAACCTTTCACCAAGTATCGGAGTAGCTTATCGATGGATTTCTTATTCTTCAGCTTTCAGATCATCTAAGTTATTTACTATGATGGATTTAACAATGTTAAATCCGACAATCTGGAAATGCTTTGATATGCATGCTGATGATACCAATATTGTTCATTTAATGGATATGGGACTCTTCGATGAATATGTGGAAGAGCAAAAACATAAACAATTGCAAACTGCTTAATTGAATAATGACTGCAGAACGCAACGTAGGTTATATTAGTCCACTCACCAGATTTAAATACAATTGCTGGCAGGTTTTTGATCATAAAATTGGAAGAGATAAGGCTTTTAAATATTTCTTAAAATCAAGAAAAAAGTTAGAAGAGAATATTCTGAATCAGGTTTCAAACGGACCAAAAGGAAAGCTAATAGAACCGGATAGGATTTCTAATTTTGATCCTGAGTTTATCTTAAATGAATATGTGAAAAAAGCAAAACCGGTAATTATTGAAGGTGTTGCTAATGATTGGGATTGCACAAAGAACTGGTCACTCGAATACTTTAAAAGATTACATGGGGAGGATGAAATTTTATTAATCGATAATGCAGATCGAAGAAATAATAAATTCGAAAAATTAACCCTGGCAGATGTTATTGATAATATTAATTCAGGTGGTTCTAAATATTATCGCTTTTATCCCCTGTTAAGAAGGCATCCGGAACATATAAAAGATTTTGACTATAAATGGTTGAGATCTGCTTCTAATCCATCTACGAAATTTGAAGTATTTCAGGTTTTTATTGGAGGGACGGACACTGAATCTGATCTGCATAGCAATTTCGGCTCAAACTTTTTCACCCAGGCTTTTGGAGAAAAACACTGGGTAATGTTCGATTTGAAAGATACTCCGGTAATTGATCCCTTCCCTGGGAAAAATTTGTATAGAAGTGCAAATGGTTTTTTAGGTGAGCCTTTCAATTGTTATGAACCGGACTATAAAACTTATCCCGGATTTGAATTTATAAATAGATACGACTTTGTTTTAAAACCAGGTGATATTTTATATATTCCACCATTTATGTGGCATGCGGTAAAAAACATAACACCAAGTATAGGAGTTGCTTATCGATGGTTAAGTTATGCAACTTCAATGAAATCTTCCTCTCTTTTCTTTCTGATGGATATGACAAAGACCAATCCCACTGTATGGCAATCTTTATCTAAGCATAAAGAAGATACGAATTTAGTGCATTTGGCTGATCTGGGAATGTTAGATAAGTATATTGAAGAATTAGAGAATTGTAAATCATAAAAACCAGTTATTATTTCTACTCATTTTGACTTTTGTAAATAAGAGATCTTATTTAGTAAATTTCAATTATTATTTAAACAATTCTGCGCTCTTTTATGGTTCAATTTTATATTGAATTCTGTAAACAAAAAACTAACGATATTTGAATTTATTTTTTGTTTTTATAAATTCTCTTATAAAAGAGTAGATACTTTTTTGAACTAGAATTGGCAAATAAAAAATTCCTTGAGTAAAAGTAAAAATAAGAGATTTTTGAAATATATTTAATCTATAAGAATCTATATTGTCCGTTAATGTTGAACTTTTATACCCGAACTTTTGGCCGATATATCCGTTGGAGATTTCTAATTTCTTAATAACGGAAGATGGGAGTGCTTTCCATTTTGATTTATTATTCGGATTGATATCTCTTTGAACTTTGCTGTAGTAGTTTGATAATTTTCCGCATGTATAATTTTTTTTGTCAAATACTATGAAATTTTTATTCCTTTTTAAAGTAGTCTCCAAATTGAGAAAAGAATAACAACTAATTAATACCTCATTAGTTTTTAAAATTAGATCTTCATATTTGATAAATAAAGAATTATCATTGTTGATGAAATTCTCACTAAGAATTGTATTGTATACATAAGCCCAGTAAAAGTATAATATTTTTTGATTTACTGGTTTTAAATCATCTTTTATCATTGATAAGTATTGATCTCTATAGTCTCGAACTAAAACAATAAACTTTGATCCCGGAAATAGCTGACTGAGCTTTTCAATATGTAAAGAATGTATGGGGTTTTTATCAATTATGTATAATGTTTGAACTTTGAAATCTTTATGGCAACAATATATTATTTTACAAAGGCGAGTATAAGTAAGTTTACTTCTATGGTGTATTAACAGATCAGTTAACAATTCATAATCAATTTCCCACTGAGACTCCATATCCTTAAGACGTATCCATAAATTATTTGTAATAAAGTTTAAGTCTGAAGTTTTAAAATTTTTATATTTTGAATATTTATTGAAAAATAATAAAATGAATTGAGCTTCATGAGTTGCCAAAATGTTTTCATGAGCGCTAAAAAAAGAAGATAATAATGTGGTTCCAGACTGACCTCTACCTATGATGAAACAAAATTTTAATTTGTCTAAATAATCTATGTCATATCGATTGTCGATAATATAAATATATTAAAACTTAAAGAGATTTATAACTTGTTTTACACTTTAATGTTTGTGTCACAGCATTAGTAAAAAATATTTAACCTGTCTACTCTTAAGGTTATTTATGAACATATCGTTTAAATATTTTCGAATTAAATAATCGCGAAAATTGATGAGTGATAAGAGTGCTAAAAACTATTTGATAATGTAGTCGTTTTAAATGATCTCTAAATGTCCGTTTTATTGAGTTCGTTTTATACTTTGTAATATATCCCAGTTCTGATGCAGTTGAATTGCATATATAATCCAATGTTTCAATTTCTTCCTTATTTAATTTACCTTCCCATGCATTAACTTTTTTTCGGTCAATTGGTTTAAATAGACTTGAACCAATTTTCTTCAGCATTTTTTCATCAGAAGACGTTTTTGTTTTTTTCACCATTTTATCAAGGTATTCTCGATATTCAAACATCTGACTGCTAAATTCAATATCAAGATATTTGCAAAGCTCCAAAAGGGTATCTTCAGGATGTAAAATCAGATCTTCATACTTTACTAAATGGTAATCATTCAATGTATGGAGTAACTTTCGATTGACTTTCGACCATAACAAACCACTTACTTCCGGATTGTTACTTTGATAAAATACTCCTTGATTTTTTCTTGATAAGTATACATCTCTATAATCTCTAACCAAAATAATTGATTTCGACTCAGGGAAGATTTCTTTCGTTTTCTCAGCATGAAAGGCAAATGGATTATTTTTATCAATTGTTATCTGAACATTGTTTTTTTTGCCAACTGGAAAAAATAGACTGTGCACCTTTTTGTATAAATCAGCATATGCGAATTCAGGAAGTTCTGCACAAAGTTCTTTCTTTAACTGTTCTTTATTAATCCCCCATAATGAGAGGCTTTTTAATCCTTCCCAATGTATATTTTCAATAAAGAAATCTATATCATCTTCTGTCCAATTGGTTTTTGTTTTGAAAAAAGGATAAAATTGTAACAAAAATAAATTTTCAGGAGGGCTAATTATTTCGGGATGTGCATTTAAAAATTGACTTAAAAGTGTGGTGCCCGAACGTTCGAAACCATAAATAAAATGAACTTTTAATTGACGAAAATCTTTCAAGTAAAATTATTTAAGTCCCGTATATAATATGGCCAAACTTTCTGTGAACCGGCATGTATAAAAACCAAAACAATAAAATTGGTAAATAGATAAGCAATCTTAAAAAATATGGTACACTCTTTACATTGATGTTTAATACATTCATTAAAATTGCAAAACTTTGCATTGCCATTACATTGCAACAAATTTGATAAGATTGATTGGTAAACTCAGGACGAATTACATCAATTATCATGATGTATCTTGTCTCATCTGTGTTATTCCAGGCAGTATGTAATTGAGCATCTGTAAATAAAAGAGGTTCTCCTTTAACCCATGGATTACTTTCATTCCCTACTTTAAATCCGCAATCTGGCAAACCTGCCGGCACTTTAAATGGTATCTGACATCTGATATTTCCATTTGTCTCTCCGCAATGAGGTAGGATATGACCTCCTCCTTCAAGTAAGTTAAATGTTGCACCAACCAAATTAGGAATGCTCGACAATATTGCCGCGGTTTTTGGAAATTTTTTGAGATTTTTTTTGTGATCACGACCCCAGAATTTCAACCCGGTAGTTTTCCAGGCTCCCTTTTTATTTTGAGATTCACCCCTAAAATAGGTGGTTAAAGCATCATCATTTGAATCAATCAATGGTTGTAGCTCCTCAACCATTATGGTGAAACCTTCTTTTAAAGTTTGCACCCATTCAAAATCCTTGGAAGGATAGAAATACGGTTCAACGCCATTATAGATGCCGTCTTTTTCATATACCTGATACCAGAGTTTAACCACTTTTTTCATAAAAATACAAGTTTAATATTAATACTTCAAGCGAATTAAAAAAAGATAACTTGTGATTAAATTTTAATACGATACGATTGAACCTAATCAAAAACATATCCTTATATGCTATTGCGAATGGCTTAAAAAATATAGTTCCTTTTTTAGTTCTGCCAGTCTTTTCTGCAATGCTTCTCCCCGAAGATTATGGATTAATGATATATTATGTTGCTATATATTATTTTTCAATGCCCTATTTAATATATGGTGCAGAAAGTGTTTTAATGAATGACTATTATGCTTCAAGTAAAGATATTTTTAATCTTAACTACAGTAAAAGTCTCTTTAATTCTGTTTTCGTTCTTTCTTTAATTTTATTAATAAATATTTTTGTTGGAATTTTCTATTCCAACTATGATTTTTTACTCTTGCTACTCTTTTTTATGCTATTCCTGGAATTATTGAGTAAGTACTCTTTTATTCTATTTCGAATAGTTCAGGATCCCAAAACTTTTCTAAAGTTTAGCTTAATGTCTACATTAATTCTTTTGTCATCTACTTTTGGATTATTGTATTGTTCCGATTTAGGATGGTTTTCAAGAATTGCCGGAATTTTAATCACAAATGTGTTGTTAGTTCCTTTTTTATTAAGTGCCGTGCTTAAGAGAGTAAAATTTGATTTTAATTTTAGTATTAAAGAGACTTTAGGTCGTTATATTCAAAATTTACCGGTACTTCCTTCAATAATTTTTATTGTCTTCATTTTTGTCTTCGATAAAATATGGATAAAATATATGTTTGGCAATAAAGATTTGGGTGTTTATTCAATTCCTTTCCAAATCGGGCAGATTCTTTTTGTTGTGTCAGGTACTATTAGAATGGCATGGCAACCGAGATTATTGCAATGGCTTAATAAAGAAAAACAAAGTAAAAAACCTTTAAAGTTTACCTGCTACTTGTTTGTTTTTAATATTGTTCTTGCAATTGGTGTTTGGGTTTTCGGTCAACTGCTATTTAATTATGTTGTGAAACAAGAATATTTATCCGGATCTCATCTGCTGATTTATAATTTGATAGGTTTTTATTTTTTAACCATTTTTCAAGTAATTTTAGGATATGTATTGTATTTGAAAGAATTGAAAATCCTCGCTGTTTCTGGTATATTTGCAGTTGATATAAAAATTATTTTCAATTTATTTCTTGGAAACAATTATGGAATAGATGGGATTGTTTTAAGCTTTGCAATAGCTTCGTTTGTATTTATAGCAATAATTTTGGCTTACTTATTTTTGAATAGAACGAAATTAAACCTTACATAAATCGGGTTGAAATAAATTCAATACAAAATTCAAGTTTTAACTGTAATCGGTACGGTAGTTTATATCGTAGTTGATTAAGATGGAAAAGAAAGACAGCAAAATTTCTGGATATTGACAGTTTTTTGACTTTTGATCTGGCAAACATACTTGTGTAATCAAATTTGTCTCCTGTATTGGCACATATATTTTCTATCAATTCTATAGTAGAGTGGTTTAAATAATCTTTCCACTTATTTAGACCAGACGCATTGGGCTTTTTGGCCAGGCTCTTAATCTTATTGAGTCTCCGTTCTTTTAATTCTGTATTGGCAAGATTACTTATTTGATTTTGCAAGTTATTGTAAAAGTCAACATAAGTGTAATTTAAGTCTTCATCTTTCAGATTTAAAAATCTATAAATCGTTTTCAAAGTAGATTCTGTATCAGAACATAGATCTTCATACCGAACAATTTTAAAACGTTCCGGATTAGAACTTGCAATATGATGCATTTTTTTATTTAAAATCTCCCATTGCCATGCAAGAATACTTGTTGGCCATTGAACTGTCCTCGGGTTTTTTCTACTGATAATTGAATTTATTTGAGCACGGTAATCTCTTACTATATAAATGAATTTTGATGAAGCTGATTTTGAAAGTATAGTCTCTATATTAATTGCATAAGATGGATTCTTTTCAATGATTACTTTTGTTTTACTATCTGCGGGTTTTATGAAATTTAGTTTTGAGTATAACATTGTAATAAGTGATTCATAGTCTGTTATATTTAATCTCTTGACTTCTTGTTGAAGTTCTGCTAAGTTTAAATCAAGTCTATTCTGAAAAACTTTTCGTTTAGAAATCCGTGCTTTTATAAAACTAATAATGTCCGAAAGCAATGAATTTATAGCATCAGTGTTATTCTTAATCCGGTCAGCATCATTCAAAAAACTTAAATAACCATATATTTCAGGTAATGATTGAATTTTGCTGTGATCATTAAGTAAAGCCATTAATAGCGTAGTACCCGATCTTGACGACCCAATTATAAAGTGTAATTTTTTGTGTTCCACTTAAATACAAATATAACACCGGTATTTGAATTTCAGGCTTTATCGACTTAAAACGTTATCCAAACCTGCTTATCTTTCGATGATTTTAAATTAAAAACATAAATTATATTTGCCATAATGAAATTTGAAAATTTGTTGATTAAGTACATGCAAATTAGTTGGTTAATACTTTTGATATCCGGTTTGTATTCTTGCACAGGACACTCAAGTGTAGATTCAAAGTTTAATAACGCAAGCCATAATTCTAATGGCGTTATCAGTACATCTGATTTAATCAACTTGCTAAGCGGTTCTAAATGGGATGTAGGTGAGTTTAATAAGCAAATAGGATTCAAATCAGCAATTGATGTATCAAGACATACATTTGAGTTTAAAAAGAACGGTAGTCTTTCAATTTATAAAGAATTATATGTGGGAATGGCTAATCCTGGAGACAATGACGAAAAATTGAAAGAATTTTATAAAAAAGAAATTGCCCAGTATAAGTTAAAAGATATTTATTCTGGAGTTTGGATGGTCAATGACAGTCTAAGATTAACAATTTTAAGTCACCAAAAGTACGATACTTCTCAACCAAGACAAATTCACAGAAAACTTTCCTTCCATCCGATTCTTGAAAAAAAAGATATAAGAATAATTGGTGATTTGGTTGAATTTGTTTTAATACCATATTTGCAAAAACAATAATTGTAGTAAATTAATTACTTCTTTTTGTTCTAATTGAATAAATAGTTCTCCGCGAAGAGAAGTCTATTCATGCAAAGAAAAATTGAGTTAATCGCTTATTAAAGTTGAAGTTATTTTATTTAATAATATTCAAATAACGATGTAGAGGATAATACACACTCCAAGCAAATTTGAATAAACTATAAGCAAAGAGCTGAAAGCTTTTTGAACTGTTATAAATAAAATTTAATTTCAATTTTCTGGCAACAAAATCCATACTTAATAAAGCTAATACATTCCTGCAAATTATATTTTTCTGACCTAGAAACTCAGGTTTAATAATGTCAAACAAAAGAATGTATCGTTGTTTGTCACTATTGTTCCATGCTTTATGAATATGCGCATCTGTAAACATAATTATTTCACCATTTTGCCAGCTTCTTTGCTCATCTTTTACTTGAAATCCACATTCAGGTAAAGAAGCAGGAATATCTAGACCTAAATGACATCTAATAATTCCATTTGTTTCGCCGCTATGAGGCTTTATACTTGCGCCTGCTTCTAATTTACTTAGACTTATACCTACAAGACCGGGAATAGATGACATTATTTGCGTAGTAAGAGGATATTTAGACCAGTTTGCTTTATTTCTTTTCCCCCAAAACATTAAACCAAGTGTTTTCCATTTTTTTGGTGGAAACTGAATTTCAGCATTGTAATATGGCTTCAATTCATTCTCTTCTAAAGCGTCAATTAATGGTTGAAACTCTTTTAAAATAGTTTTCCAATTTTCCTTTATTTTCTTAGTCCAACAAAAATTATTTATATCATAAAATGCTGGTTCATTTCCTGAATAATGCCGAATTCCATAATCCTCTATGATAAACCAAAGTTTCAACTCCTCCAACGTTTTACTTTATTGCCAGTATGAACTAGAATATTATGAATCCAAAAAGGCAATTTAAAAATATAGTTTATAAATAATTCAGATTTTAAATCTGCTAGTTTATATTTGAATCTAAAATTAGAAACCTTATTGTTGTTTTCATTCTTGAACAATCTAGTATAGCCAAGTCTTTCACCGTATTCCCCAAAATGATATTCTATTTCCATAATTTGATTCTTGCTTAAACTTTCTTTCCACTTGTCGATCGATTTGATATTTATTCTGGATAATATCCCAATGTGATTTTCCCGTATGTTTTGTTGAAACTGTTGAGGTTGTTTTTTGAATAACGCATTATTAAAATAATTTTCTTTATTGTAATGAAGCATACGGTTGTTAAATGAAATATTAAGAAATGAACAAATTTCAATAAGAGTGCTAGATGGAGTCTCTACTAAATCCTCATACCTCAACAAGGTATGTTTAAAACTAGGTGTTTCTAAATGATTTAATAATTTAATGGCACCCTTTTTTATACTAATCAAATTCGTATACATTGACTTGATCGTGCGGTTTTTGTAATTTGAAAGGGAATAAAATATTGCTCTGTAATCTCTAAGTAGAATAATAAATTTCGAATCCTGAAAAACAGAAATTATTTTATCTAAATGTGCTAAATATATTGGGTTTTTATCAATTATTATTTTAATCTCCTTATTAAAATGCATATTATTTGCATAAACACATTTACAGGCATTGCGAAAATTTAGTCTACCCGAGTTTCTTAATTGAATTAAGTCTTGTTCTAAGTCATCTTCATTTATACCCCATTGATACTTCATAGCAGATTTTCTAAGCCATATTTGTCTGATGAATTTTTTAATGTCTCTATCTGACCAGTTCTTTTTTTGATGAAAATAATGATAAGTAACTAAAATAAATGGTTGCTCAAGGGTAGCGATAACTTGAGGGTGTTGATTTAACATCATTTGTAACAATGTTGAACCCGACCTGCCAAAAGTAGCAATAAACACCAATTCAAATTGCTCTATGCGCTCTAAAATTGGAGTTACATTTTTTTTATTGCTTGGCTCAATTCCTTCCGAAGTCATGCTGCTTAAATTAACATAATAACTTAAATTTGAGAAATGTCTGCAAAGCTTTACTATATATATCAGCAGGGAATAAAAGGCCCGTATAAAGGCAAAGAAAAAGGGTTTTTCAATGTTAAAGATCAAGACTGGTCTAAACTACTTGAAAGTTCATGGCAAGAAATTCTAACTGAACTCAAAACAAACCAAAAAGAACAGTTTACTACAAATGAAGTTTCCCGCTTTCAATCAGAAACTGACTCATGGCAAACTATAGGTTTTATGTTTTGGAGCCGGCAACACAAAAGCAAATTGAATGCATTCCCAAAAACAGCATCAGTTTTAAAACAAATTCCTGGTTTAATCGGAGCTTCCATTAACAAACTTGCTGCAGGCGCTGAAATATTAGAACATAAAGGAGAAACAAATGCCATATATAGATGTCACCTTGGTCTGATAGTGCCTGGTAAACTCCCTGAAATCGGATTTGAAGTGAATAATGTTTCCAAAGAATGGAATGAAGGTGAAGTGTTAGCCTTTTGTGATGCACATCGGCACAAAGCATGGAATAATACAGATAAAGATCGATTCATTTTACTATTGGATATTTTGAGACCCGAATTTTTACATAAGAAATATGATATCTGCTGTACTGTATTATCATTAAATACCTTACACTTAATCTCAGAAAAATTAAATTGGACATTCTTATATAGGTTAACATCAAATCAACTCAAAATTTTAACTTTAACCTTAAAACCTTTATGGTATTTATACCTACCGATACATCGCTTTATTGGACAAACAATAAAATAAATTTAATGTATTAAGAAGCTTATGAAGTCTTATCATTAATCCGCATTAATTATAACTAACAAAAAAGTATTAAATAAACGATTATCAAAAAATCAAGATTTATGGCAACTCAGATTGTAAAAATTGTCAAGTAGTATGCAGTAAGCATAGCTGTATGGGGTAATAATGGAAGTTTTGAAAAAAAATTACTCCGGACTAATCGTCCCCAAATTGTAATTCACAAAATTAAAATTCAATGTAACAACCAGCGTTTGATCCGTAATCGTATTTGTACATCCTTCCGAATCTGTATAAGAATACGTTATTTCATGCAATCCAGGCCCGGCAAGACTTGGATTGAATGCATTAAATACTATTCCCGGCCCCGCTAAAGTACCACCGGAAGGAGAGATATTCAAAGATAATGGCGTTCCATTAGATATTATAGATGGTAATCCATTTAGACTTAGCACCGGTAAAGGATTTATTTCAACGTTCACATCAGTTAAATTACTCTCACAACCGTTTTCAACCTGAATTACATAATAAGTTGTAGTAAAATTGATACTAGGTGTATAATTAATGCCTGTATGTACGAGGTTTTGAAGATTTTGATCTGTAAACCAGTGAACAGTGCCGCTAGTATTCAAAACATCTAGCGAATTAATACTTTCTCCTTCACAGTAAGTATAAGTATTCTGGAAAAATTGTGGAGCATCAGGTTGTGAAATAATTTCTACGAAAAAGTCTTCCGTTTCACTTGAACACCCACTATTACTCGCTATAACATAGTAGATACCTGAATTTGAATTGGAAGGAATAAATCCCTCTCCACTAAATATTAAATTGTTTAATGAAACATCACTATACCATTCGATTAAATCAGCATTTGAACCGGTGAATACGGGTGGAATTGAAGATCCTTCGCAGTATGGGCCAATATCTGATAATGAAAATATAGGTTTTAATATATATTCTATTTCAACTTCAAATAATTCACTTTCACAGGTGCCATTTCCCTCACTCACATAGTATGAAGTGCTTAAATTTATGGAAGGTGTAAAATTATTACCAGTGAAAATTAGATTAGTGGCCTGAGCATCACCATACCAATTAATGCTGTTTCCTTGAGCAGGATTAATGCTAATTGTCTGTGGATTTTCATCCTCACAATATTGATAAAAATCAATTGTATTAACAGGATTTGGTGCATTATTGATAACAACAGATACAGGCGCACCGTTACTTTCACAACCGTTAATTGTTTCTGTTACATAAAATGTTGCCGAATTACTAATTCCCGGATTATAACTGATTCCTGTGAAGACTAAATTTGATAAAGTAGCATCTGAGTACCAGTTTAAAACTCCTCCATAATTTGAATTGGCTGTCATTGGAGGGATATTACTTCCATCACAATCACTTAAAGCATCGTTTGTATTAGGAGGGATGGGAGGATTTGTAAATGTAATTGCCGCTTCGGAAACCGGCCCGGTACAACCATTAATTTCTTCCTGAATATAAAAAGTAGTGCTGTTATTGGCATTACTACTGAAACTATTACCGGTAAATAATAAATTATTTAATGCTGCATCAGCATACCAATTAATATTACCTGTACCGTTATTTGCAATAAAAGGAGGTATATTATTTGTATTCGTGCAATTAACTACTAAATCATCAACATTAATTAATTCCGGTGTCTCCTGCATGTCAATTTCACTGAGTAAATTATCACTTTCGCAATCATTAACGCTCTGGCTAACGTATAAATTGATACTGTTATTAATTATCCCTGGGTTGAATGAATTTCCTGTGGCAATTTGATTAGTCTGAGTAGCATCTGAATACCAGGAAAACTGTGCATTGTTATCTCCACTAACACTAACCGTAGGACCTATGGTGCCTTCACAAACTAGATAGGTTGTGTTACTACTTGTTGGCGTAGAGGGCACAGGATTTATGAATAAATCAATTTCTAATGCATCACTTGAACAATTGTTGTCAGTTTGAATCACATAATAAGTCTGGCTTGATTGATTATTTCCGGTAAATGAATTTGAAGTGCTAATTAAATTATTCAAATTAATATCATCATACCATTCAAAGTTTGCACCCGTATTTCCACTGACTGTTAGGGGAGGAACAGTAGTTCCCGCACAATATGGTCCGGCATCATTTCCGCTTGGTGGATTGGGTTTTGGATGGATGACTACACTTAATAATCCCGGATTACTTTCACATCCATCCACAACTTGTGTTATATAAAAATCAGTTGAAGAATTAATGGATTGATTATATGTGTTTCTTGTAAAAATTAAATTATTCAAAGCAAAATCAGAGTACCAGTTAACGGTCGAACCTTAATTTCCATTAACCGAAATTGAGGGGATATTTTCATCTGAACAATATTCAGGTAAGCCCGGTAAAGCAGGTGGAGCAGGGTTTTCAATCACTTCAATAAAAACATCATCAGTATCTAAACATCCATTAGCATCTGTAACGGTGACGGTATATGTTGTGCTTGTTGAAGGGTTCGCAACAGGGTTGGGTAGATTTGGATTGGATAAAGAATTAGCAGGAGACCAACTATAATTCACCCCTCCGTTTGCCAATAAATTTGCGCTTTCACCCTCGCAGATGCTTTGATCATTTCCGGCGTTTGCAAAATTTCCAACTGCACCTGATACTTGAATTTCCTGTTCCCAGTAATCTGAGTTTCCATTATTATCCGAAACCGTTAATCGAACCGTGTAGGTCCCGCTAGAAGAAAAATTATGAAGTGGATTTATATTTGTAGAAGTATTTCCATCTCCAAAATCCCATATTACTGAGTTGTAATTTTGACTGAGATTATTAAAAGAGAATTCATTTATGCAAGGGTTAGAAACAAAATAATCGTAATAGCTGACTACATTTTGAAAACATGTAGAATTATTGAAATTATTAATGTTTGATATTTGAAGGCCATTAAATATATAAAAATTTACGTTTTGTTCAGATAAAGGGTAATTGCTTCTAGTGAGCGATACATTAGTACTATTTAAAGTTAGAGGTTCAAATTCACAGTTAGTCGAATGCTCAGTAAACGAAAATAGTTCTACGTACCAGTCTAAAAAATTGCTATTAACGAAAATGTTTAATGCTTCATAATAATTGTTGGAAAAATCAACAATAAGTCTATTTCTGTTCTCTTCAGTTTAATTTTTAATTTTACTGAAAAGTAAACTACCCGAGTTGTCAATTAAATAAAAACTGCTTTTTAAATCAATTCCATTAATACTATTGTATCCGCTTATTAAAATCTGATTGTTGTATTTACTAAGTAAAGCTTTAGAGTTATTGCCTGAATCAAAATATTTTGCCCAGTTTATTTCAAGACTACTATTAAGTTTTATAATGAGATCTTTTGTATCTCCAAAGTAATTTTCATAACCGGTAATTATTATGTCACCATTATTTGTCTCCAGAATTGAAGTACCATAAATTTTTTCTGGGGCTTGAAAAATATATCTTGAAATTTGATTAAGATTAATATCTAACTTTATCAATGAGATTTCGTTGATGCTTTGACATAGCAAAAGTAGATTTCCATCCGAAAGATGTAAAATTTCAGTGCTTTCCTCTTGGATTGGATTTGCAGAATAGAAAATCTTACTGCTTATAACACCTGTTAATTCATTATACTTTGTAATTAGAATATCTCTTGAAGTATTAAACGAATTTGTATTTCCAATCAAAAACAATTCATTTCCAACTTGTATTCCACTACGAAATCATCGTTTTGAATTTCTCCAAAAACTTGTTCGCTAATTATTTGTCCATTCGAGTTTAGCTTTAAAAGAAATGCATCGTCATCTGTCCCGAAGCCTAAACTTTTTGTTCTTCCTCCAATAAAAAAATTAACACCATCTGAAAAGGTTGTTAAGGGTATATCAGAATTCATTCCGCCAATTTCTTTTTGCAAATAACATTGCGACTCCTTTTATTTTGAAAGACATTCCAGATTGGTTTATG
This sequence comes from Chitinophagales bacterium, assembly GCA_020631175.1. Taxonomy (GTDB): domain Bacteria; phylum Bacteroidota; class Bacteroidia; order Chitinophagales; family JAHDHT01; genus JAHDHT01. The sequence continues at coordinate 982 of JAHDHT010000018.1, read as the reverse complement.
GCTAAGAAAAACCTATTCCCGAGATTGGTTTTTAAAATGTAAATACCACTGAATAAATGCTTTTCGATTTTTTCTTGTAAGACCTCGATGGATATTGAAATTATCTTTTAAATGTCCAAAGAATGATTCTACACAATTTGTACTTTTTGGTACGCTTAGATGATCTATAAATTGAAACATATTGGGCAATGCTTTTTTAAAACCAAGCACCAATCTTTTTTGAAGTATGAAGCATCGATTACTAAATGAGTCTTTACATTAACTTTGATTTAAAAAGTTGGAGGTCTACTAAAATACGCTTTAACTTTACGTTCTAAAGTTGCTTTACTTATGCCTGAATCAATGACTAATTATCGATAAGTTAATCGCTCTAAGCCCCATTTCGAAACCAGACAATCTCATTATTTGATGTTACACTTTCGTTAGTACCAGTAAATAAAATACCACAGTTTTTCCATTTATATCGTTGCTTACCTGCTTGTTTTCCCCACTCTATTGTACTTGTAAAGCCGCATGCCCAACAATGCTTTTTAGCCATTTTTTTTATACAAATAAAGATTAATGAAACCGCTTTCATGGATGCAAGCGCAAACCTTTTACTCGAAAAGATTACAGCTGATTTTACCAACTATTTTTGGGAATTATTCCGAAAAAAATAACTTTTAAGAATGAGGTTCAAAGATTAATGCTTGAAAGTTAAAGACTTAAATCTAAAATAAAGGATCCACACATTAAATCCAAATACGTTCTCTCAAGCTCAGAAAAGTTATAAGTGCTAGTTTAAACCTTCTAAATCTGGTGAATTCTAGCATTACAATGTTCTTTCCTTCTCAAGAAAAAAGGGATAGATTTTGGCATTTCCCAATGTGATTAATCAAGTAAGTTGATAACAAAAAAAAATCGCTGTGTTAAATGAATAATGATTAGTCTAATCATTTTTATTTTTCCCCTTTAAATACTACTTTTACTCAGTATATCGGGC
>JAHDHT010000243.1:3526-5482 GCA_020631175.1 Chitinophagales bacterium | reverse complement strand
CAGGTCCCTGATCGCCTACCGGGTTTTGATAAAACCAAACTTCTTCTTTATCGATGGTAACTTCTTTCATAAGACCTGAACGGGCATCACAATACAATGTATTTCCGTTCCAAAGCCTTCTTGAACTGCAACCGATATTAGATGTGGCGTCTGAGTTGAATGTCCAGTCCGGTTCATCCGGTCCGAAAGCGGTGTTTGCTTGATATTCAAAATTCCCGTCTGCATCCATTGGAGGTGTCCATGCAAAGAGCTCTTCATCAGAGCCATTATTAAAAACCATAAAGGTGCCTCCACCTTCCGGATAATCGGGTGGTATCCAACTCACGTCATGCTGACCGTAAAAAATCTGATCACTGAATTCTCCCTGATCGTACATTCTTGGATTGCCATATCGATAAAGAATATCGCCTCCTTTATTATAATTACCTCCTTCATGCCCGGCGGCTTCTGCTGTTGTGGTTGAGTGATCAATTACATAAATTTCGCTGTTGTTTAAAGCAGACAACATGATTAAATCAAACTCCGGAATATATTCAATCGCATTGCAATGCATCCAGTCGATTCCGGCAAAGCCTATACCCCCATGGTTACCTGAGCGAAAATCAATGAGTTCGGGGTGATCAGCGACTATTCCATAATTCGTCAGGGCAGGGTCAACATCTTGGATTAAATGATCCCACATAGACCATTGCCAAATTTCATTTACAGCATCGGTACCGACCGGTTCGAGTTCGATTACACGTGTTGACTGATACCATGAATCGGGGCTTGGCATACCGGCGTCGATTGCTTCTTGTAATGAGCGGTATTCCCAAGCCAGCACCAGTATATTACCGTTGGGTAGCATTTCGATATCATGATGCTGATGGAAACTGAATTTCTCTTCATAAAAATATTGCCAGATTAATTTATTGTCCCACGAACGAATTTCCATACCTCCGCCTATACCTCCACCGTTAAATCCGGTATTGGTACCTGTTCTTAAAGTTCTGAGCAAGTTGCCGTTTTCCAATAAATAAATGGTGGCACCCGCAGGAAATTCTCCTTCCCAATGATGAACTAAATAGCCGCAGTTATCGATCAGGTAAGAATCGGTTCCTCCTCCAATGAAGAGTGTGTAGCCTTCTGCAGTTTGTGGTTCATTTAAAAACAAGCCCACGGTTTGCTGAGCTGCAACAGCGTATGCAAACAACACGCATATTGTAGATATAATGATTTGCCTGATCATAGCTTAAATATACTGTTCATAGCCTTTGAATGGTGGTAACAAGCTGCCGAATTTATGTTAAAACACGCTTTTGTTGGAGTTTTGATGATTTTTTGACAATTTTTATTTGGCGGTCCGGGCGGGTGCTTTGCTATTATCTTTTATTCCTCAGGCTATAGCAAATAACTTTTGCAAGAGCTTCCGCCGGTCGCTTTGCAAAAGCTTTTGCTATTAGCCTTCGTTTATAAAAGTATAGCCGCGTCGCCCCCTGACCGATACATTTGCATATTTGAAAATGTTAATATAACATTTGACCATCCTCCATACTTTGCTTACTTTAGAGTTAACAAATTTTATTATTTACTTAAATACACTTCATTATGTTGAAAAAATTTACCCTTATGCTGACGATTATCGCAATGGTAACATTAAGCAGTTGTTCTCTTACATTACCTGTTACGGCTACCAGTAATCCGGTTGGCAGTAAAGTAGGTACCGCTACTGCAACAGGTTATCTTGGCGTTTTATTCTTTGATCAGGATGCCAGTATTAAAAAAGCAGCAAAGAATGGTGGTATTACAAAAATTTCTACAGTAGATATCAATAGAAAAGATGTTCTTGGAATTGTAGTTACTTATGAAACTATTGTAACCGGTGAATAGAAATTATTTAAATTGATTAAAGTCCATTAGTTGATGCTAATGGACTTTTTTTATTTGGTATCTTTAGATTATGCAATCACGTTTTTT
>JAHDHT010000243.1:0-3426 GCA_020631175.1 Chitinophagales bacterium | reverse complement strand
AAATCACCGGTAGAATATAACAGCGAACGTTTTGGATTTGCCAATCTCGTAGATGATAAGGACGCCGCTATGTTAACCTTATTAAAAGATGCTTGTTACGATTGTCATTCTTATGAAGTTGAATATCCCTGGTATACTTCTATTCAACCCATCGGATGGTGGATAAGAGGACATATTCGAGGTGCACAACAAAATTTAAATTTTTCAGAGTGGAAATCATACCCAAAAGATAAAGCGCGCTACAAAATTAAAGAAAGCATAGAAGTGCTGGCTGAAAAAAGAATGCCGCCTGCCTCATTTAAATTAATGCATCCTGAAGCGCAACTTACTGATGAACAGAGAATGGAATTAGTAAGCTGGTTGAGAGGGATGTTGTGATTAATATTTTAAATGCATTTTGAATTTACTTTTTGCAAGCTGACCTTGTGCAATTGAACTAATTCCAATTTGATTATTAAATGCATCTGCTAAACAGGTCATTGGTTCTAGTGCTATGCTTTGCCGATCTTTAGGGGTGTAAATTTGTATGAAGCGATAGGGAAGGTCGTCTTCATTTGAAGCAGTTATTTCGAGGCTTAAATTATTGGCCGGATTGTTAAGATGTATATTGAACTCCTGATTTTCCTGAAATTCAAATCCATCATCGAAATGGCTTTCATTTATTATTGCACCTTGTTCATATTGTTTGATTAATTCAGTTTCTCCGGTGGGGATCATTTTTTCATCAACAAGATATTTTTTGATGGCAGGTAATGTCAATTTATAATCATCAACATATCCACCCAAATTAAAATACGGATGCCAGCCAATACCATAAGGCATTTCGTTTTGATCATCAGAAACATTTTGAATTGTAGCACTTAATTCAAGGTTGTTTTTTCCATCCCAAACATATTGCACTGTTTGAATAAAACTAAATGGAAAAAAATGATCTGCATCAAATTTATAAGAAAGGCCAATAACAGCTTTATCCTTTTTTATATCAAGCTGATCAAGTTCAAATTTTTTATTGTATAAAAATCCGTGAAGAGCATGCCCTTCTTCCGGTCGATTAATATTTAATTGATAGTTGTTTTTATTGAACTGGAACTGCCCTTTATTAATTCGGTTTGGGAAAGGGGAGAGTATGGTGGATTTATACAATTTTTGGAAATCAGTTTCTGTTTCATAGCCTTTAATGATATTGATCGGATGATTGTTTACAGGAACTTCCCAATGACTGAGTGCAGCACCATGTGTAAAAACAATTCCTAATTTAGAATTATTTTTTGGAGCATGTAAACGAAGCTCCACATGTTTGCCAATTTCTCTGAACTCTGTTATTATCAATTGAGTTGATTATTTTTTCCATCCACCTTTAAACCAGATTTCTAATGCACCTCCATCCGAAATTTCATTGACTAAATTAACTTCGGAGAAATCCATCAGCAATAATTTGATAGCATCTTTTAATTTTCCTTCACCTTTACCGTGAATAATTTCTACACGATCAATATTGAGATTGATTGCTTTTTCAATAAAGTTTCTGCATTGTTGCTTTTGAAATTCGATTACCGGGATGTATGGATTAGGTTTTCTTTCCGGGGCTAAAATGTGCATGTGTAAATCAATAGTTGAATTGAAGTTTGCTTTTTCTTTCGGATCATAATCATCATCCGTATGCACTTCAATTTCTACCTTTTTCTGCTCATGCTTTTTATATTTCGCCGGAGCGAGATCAGCTATGGGCACTTTCAATTTTTCGTTATTGAATTTTACCCATACCTGATTCGCATCAGCACGACCTTCATAGAGACCGTTTTCTTCTTTACTTTTTAAAAATACTTTATCGCCGATCCACAGATCATCTAAATTCATACATTTCTATTTGACGGTATATGCCATTTTTACAAAACTCATCCTTCCCATTTCCGGAGTACCCGGGAAAGTTCTGTACGGTGTTCCGATAACATTATTTACATCTAAAGTAACCTGAAATCCATCCAAAAATTTAGGACGGTAAAATACCTTAGCATCTAATACATTATATGGATCAACCACACCATCATAAGGAGTTGAATTGGCTCTGAAGCCCTGATTCCATCTGAAGTTAATGCCGTATCCAACACCAGAATCTCCAAGCATATGATCTAAACCTAAAGAGAATTTATTTTTAGGTGCATTGAAGAATACGGTATCACCAAATGACGATAATAATTCAGTGTCGTTTACCCATGAATAAGCACCCTGTAATTGAATGTCATCGCTAAATACATAGGTAAAGCCCATATCTGCACCGAAAATTTCAACATCACCCTGGTTGATATACGTTAATATGATGTCATCATTTACTTTATCATCATCAGGTGTTACTACTCCTAATCCGACTTGAGCATTTAAATCCGTCAATAATTTAAACAACTCATCATAAGCATCACCGTTGGCATCTACTACAAAATCCGGATTGTTTTCAAGTAATGCTGCTAAAGAACCTCCGTCTGCCAGGTTATAAATTAAATTTTCAGTTTCTGCTAAATTATCGTGTAATAATTGACCCGGTTCATTGGTTCCAAGCGCTTCAATAAAATCGTTTGGATTAAAGATGATTAACGGACTTTTTGCCTGCAGACCACTTCTTAAGTTTTTCTTTTGTGTGTAGTAAGCATCAACTTGTAAATAAAGTTTGTCTTTTAAAATTCCCTTATAACCTAATTCATACGTCTCAACCGTTTCACTTTTTTGCGGCCCGAAATCTAAAAGATTTGACAGGTCGCCATCTCCGTCCCATAAGGAAGCATTTGCATCTCCTGTACCGAGGTAATCAACAAAGTCTAAGCCGGATAAACCCGCACCGTTTATTGATCCGCCTTCACCGGTAATATCTGCAAATAACAGTTGTAAAATGGCAGGAACTAAAGCAGCAAGGCCCGGTTCAACCTGACCGGCTAACTGATCAGCTAACACACCTACCATTTGATCAAAGTAGACATGGTTATTTTGAGTATTGTCGGTTAAGTTGTAAAAATTTCCATCCCAGAAATTATGATAAGCTAAAGCCCCACCGTCATCGTAGTGATAATTGTATCCCACTGGGTTTCCGATACCTCTGATATTCATTTCTGTACCTACAGGATTGTAGATGTCATTCTGAACTCCGTTCCATAGGGGATGTATACCGTTCGCAAGGTCTAAAGAAAGACTGAAGTTACTTGGTGTCGTAAATGCTTTATTGTACGTAGCACGTAAAGTGTGTTTTGGATCAGGTTTATAAATTAATGCAGCTCTTGGGCTGAACTGGAATTCATCAATACGATCGTGATAATCTTCCCGAACGGCAGCCACTGCTTTCCACTTCGGAGTGAATTCATATTCACCTTGAATATAAGCACCATATTGATTTACATTATCATCATTTTCGAAACGACCATTAATACTTCCTTCCGTATT
>JAHDHT010000242.1:4013-5515 GCA_020631175.1 Chitinophagales bacterium | reverse complement strand
GGAACCTATACGCCCTCCGTTATTAAGCGAAATATTTTTGAAAATCCGGGTTGGTACACGCAATACACACCTTACCAGGCAGAAATTTCTCAGGGTCGTTTAGAGGCTTTGTTAAATTTCCAAACGGCGGTTTCCGATTTAACCGGTTTAGAAATTGCAAATGCTTCTTTATTAGATGAGGGAACAGCAGCTGCCGAAGCAATGGTGATGTTGTTTAATCAATCGGCAAAGAAAAACAGAAAAAATCCTAAACATACATTTTTAGTTGATCGCTGTACTTTTCCGCAAACGCTCGACATATTGGCTACACGTGCTGAGCCTTTGGGAATTAAAATAAAACTTTTTGAAGGCAATCAATTACCACAGACAGAAGATGTATTTGCGGTATTTTTTCAGTATCCGAATAAAGAAGGTGCAGTAATTGATTATAAAGCTTTATGTGAAGAAGCTGCTGCGAATAAAATTTATGTTGCCGTTGCTGCGGATATTTTATCTTTGGCTGTGCTGACTCCTCCGGGCGAATGGGGCGCTGATGTTGCCGTTGGTTCTACTCAGAGATTCGGTATTCCTATGGGCTATGGCGGGCCGCATGCGGCTTATTTCGCCTGCACCAAACAGTTTACAAGAGCAATACCGGGCAGAATTATAGGCGTTTCAAAAGATAAGTTTGATCGCCATGCTATGCGAATGGCGCTTCAAACAAGAGAGCAGCACATCAGAAGAGATAAGGCGACTTCTAATATTTGTACGGCACAGGCATTGCTGGCTATTATGGCCGGTATGTACACCGTTTATCACGGTAAAGATGGTTTGCAAAAAATTGCAGAACGAACGCATTTATTAACTTCTCTTTTATTTAATCGCTTAGAAAAATTAGGATTAACATTAAAACACCATCAATTTTTTGACACGCTTTGTGTTGAAAGTGATGATAAAGATTTAAATGAGCGTATAAAAGCTTTTGCTACTGCTGAAAAAATGAATTTCTGGATGGAGGAAAATATTATTCAGATTTCATTAGATGAAACGACCTCTATAGAGGATGTAAAATTAATTGAGCAGGTTTTTACACAAGCTTTAAATAATTCAAAAAACGAAATTATTTTTAATGGAAGTTTAGAGAATTTAAATTCGCCGTTAAAAGCATCCTTTAAAAGAAGTTCTAATTATCTGGAGCATGCTGTTTTCGAAAAATATCAATCGGAAACCCGAATGATGCGTTATATAAAATCACTTGAAAATAAAGATCTTTCATTAACACGATCGATGATTCCATTAGGTTCGTGTACAATGAAGTTAAATGCCGCAAGTCAGTTAATGCCATTAAGCTGGCCGGGCTTTGCACACATCCATCCATTCGTGCCGCAAGATCAGGCTGTGGGTTATATGGAAATTATCAAAGAACTCGAAAAAGATCTGGCAGATATTACCGGCTTTACAGCTTGTTCTTTACAGCCAAATTCGGGTGCGCAAGGTGAATATGCCGGTTTGATGGTCATTCG
>JAHDHT010000242.1:0-3913 GCA_020631175.1 Chitinophagales bacterium | reverse complement strand
GAAAGTGAAGATAAAGAAGAGTTAGATCGTTTTATTGATGCGATGATTCAGATAAAGCAGGAAATTTTAGCCGTTCAATCAGGTGCTGCTGATAAAGATGATAATGTTTTAAAGAATGCGCCGCATACATTAGAAGAAATAACAGCAAATGATTGGGAGCATGCTTATAGCCGGTCGGCTGCTGCTTATCCTTTACCGGGACTATTAGAAAATAAGTTCTGGGCAAGTGTTGCACGCATCAATAATGCATACGGAGATAAAAACATTGTTTGTACTTGTCCGACTATTGAGTCGTATATGGAGGATGAAAAAGAAGCAGTTGTTGCTTAATTTATTGGGATGGATTTAAACGAATACATTGAACATTACACAGCTTTGTATGAAGGTAAACCTTGGTATGGGCCTTCTATCAAAAAGGCTTTGGATAATATTTTTACTGAAAATATTAATAAATCTTTACCGGGTGGAAACAGTTTAGGACAGATTTTAGAGCATATGATTGCCTGGCGCAGTTTCACTTTAGAAATGCTAAAGAAAAATGAAGCATTTCGGATTGATATTGATTCTTTACTCGATTGGAACAAAGAAAAGATATATAGCAAAGAGGAATGGACGGATATGCTTTCCGAATTAGATAAAAATCAAAAGGCTTTAGTTGAGATGCTAAAAGATGCGCCTGAAGGATTGGGTTCGGAAACGGTTCCCGGGCGGAAATTTAATTTTGCTTTTTTGTTGGATGGAATTGTGCAGCACGATATTTATCATTTAGGGCAGATATCTATGTTGAATAAACTTTAGAATTAAATGCAAATGTGCTTAGCCTCTTAAGTACTGGCGTATAAACGTAATTGTATTTAGTAGCTTATGTGATACTTTATTACTTTTCTAATGCTGGAAGCTACGCATATAGAGTAGTTCTAATGCTGCAATTTAAATTCAACTCAATTAAGTTCTCAATAAGAGAACTTTTCTTATCTTGTCTTCGTTAAATGAAGAGAATAATTGCCAAAAGGACTTTAAGGGAGTTTTGGGAGAAGTATCCAGATTCCGAACAGTATCTAAAAACTTGGTATCAGACTGCAAGAACTGAGAAATGGTTATCTCCAAATGATGTTAAGCAATCTTATGCCAATGCAAGTATTCTTAAAAACAGTAGAGTTGTATTTAACATTAAAGGAAATAGCTATAGGTTGATTGTGAAATTCAACTATGAAAGACAATGGGCGTTTATTCGCTTTATTGGCACTCATTCACAATATGATTTAATAGATGCAAACAATATTTAAAGAGTTTTAATTATGAAAATAAAGCCAATAAAATCGGAAAAGGATTATCAAGAAGCATTAGCTAGGTTAGAGATTGTATTTGATGCAAAGGCAGATACAAAAGAAGGCGATGAGGCAGAAATTCTTTCTATGCTAATTGAGAATTACGAGAACAAGTACCATCCAATAGAAGCTCCGGATCCAATAGAAGCAATTAAAATTCGCATGGAAGAATTAAATCTAAAACAAAAGGATTTAGTAGGAATTATAGGAGGTAAGAGCAGAGTTTCTGAAATTTTAAATAAGAAGAAGAGACTCACAGTTGAAATGATCCGTGAGTTAGAAAAGTTTTTAAATATTTCCGCTTCTATATTAATAAGTAACTATAGTTTGAACTCTGAAAAAACAAAAGTATAACAGAGTGTAAATTTCATGTTTTTATCGTTCCTCAAAAATACCTAGGTTTATTGTAAATGTAATGGCATGATAGTAAACGGGACGGAAGGATATGCCGAAGTTATTCAGCAATACGTAAAGATTACGGAAGAAATCTCTTTTGACATTCTACATAAAGAATTTCTAAAATATATTCCTTCCCCTAAAAGCCTGATCTTAGATATTGGTGCAGGCTCAGGTCGGGATGCTTATGAATTAAGTCTTAGAGGTCACAATGTAATAGCTGTAGAACCCTTAGCCGAATTTCGTTTAGCCGGAAATGAAATTTATCAATCTGAAAACCTGAAATGGATCGATGATGCTTTACCTGATTTGAATCACTTATCGGTTTATGATAATCAGGTTGATTTTATTTTATCTTCAAGTGTCTGGCATCATCTCAATGAAAAAGAGCAGGAGAGTGGATTGAAAAGAATAGCTCAGTTGTTAAAGCCAAACGGAATATTTGCTATTTCGTTAAGAAATGGTCCGGCAGGAGCAGGTACACATGTTTTTCCTACAAATCTTCAGCAAACAATTAAAAATGCAGCAAAAGCTCAACTGGAAGTTTTATTTAAAATCGATAAGCAGGATTCGCTTTTGAAGAATAAGGAAAAAGTGAAATGGTCGAGATTGGTTTTAATTAAACGTAGTTAAACGCATTTTTTAAAATTTTTAATTTCTTTTCTCTTTTTAATATTCAAGATGCTTTTGTTTGTTGATCTTACTTTACTTAGGTGCTATAAAGTTGCTGAAATGAGAATCTTAAAGGTACATCCGCCATTTTCATTATCACTTAATTCAATACTTCCCCAATGTTGCTCTGCAATTTTTTTACATAAAGCTAACCCAATTCCTGTTCCTTCATATTCCTGGTAAGAATGTAGTCGCTTAAATAATCCAAATACTTTATGTCTGTATTCTTCTTCAATTCCAATACCATTATCCTGAATTTGAAATTGATGAAATTTATCGACTAATTGGTATTCAATTATAATTTCAGGAGCTACATTTTCTTTTCTAAACTTAATGGCATTATTAATCAAATTTTGAAATAACTGCCTTAAGCGAATTGGATCCCCTTTCAATTTTTCCGGTAAGTTAACAAGGTCAATATTGGCTTCATTCTCGGTAATGGAAATCGATAAATCACTTAAAACATCATGCATTAAATCTTGAAAGTTTATGACTTCAAAATTTAAATCATCAGCATTTACACGTGAGAATAGTAAAATATCCCGAATTAAATATTCCATTCTTTGTGAAGCATTTTGAATAAAACCAAGGTAATCTTTTGCGGCAGGACTTAGTTTATCTTTCATGTCTCTTTCGAGCAGCTGACTAAAGCTTAAAATACTTCTGATCGGTTCTCTTAAATCATGCGAAGTGATATAAGCGAAATTTTCCAATTCAGTATTACTTTTAATGTAGCTTTGAAGTTCATTATTCTTTTGGTTGAGTTCAAGAATTTGTTTGTTGATCACTAATTCAGCTCTTTTCTCATCGGTAATATCACGCAACATGGTAAGACTCATCATTTTATTATTTAAATCAATAATTCTTGAGTGTATAAACAAGACTTTGCGTTTACCTGATTTTAATTTGGTTGTCCACTCATAAGTAACTTCACCTTTTTCAAGTAGTTTTTTCCGATGTTCAGCCATTAATTCCTTAGAACTTATTCCACTTGGTTGAAATTGAGGAGAAAAATCGAGTGCATTGAAATTGAAATACGTCTCTTTATTTTCAATTTCAAGTATATCTAATAGCTTTTTATTGCATTCAATAGTTTTATCTAACTGGTAATCGTAAATGCTGATGGCATAGTAAATATTATTAAAAAGATAACGATAACGTTGAAACTGGCTTTCTGTTTTTTGGTTTTTTGCCAATTGCTCAGTTATATCTTCTCCAAGATTTATAAAACCTTTTTTTGATGCTCCATCCGCTTCAAATAACACTTGTTGTAGTCTGATAATGCGTTTTTCTCCTTCCGGAGTAACAATTTCTTTTTGAACACTTGAAGATTCTTCCGGAATATTAAAGAACACTCTGAAATCTTTGTTTTTGTCCAGAAACTCATCAAAAGTGATACGACCGATATTATTATGTTCACCTTTCACATAGTTTTCCGGATAAAAACTGATAAAATCGGTCAATTTATCATTCATCATGCCTTTATTTTTTATCGGATCATAGGCAAAAACCATATA
>JAHDHT010000017.1:27313-31960 GCA_020631175.1 Chitinophagales bacterium | reverse complement strand
GCCCGTCGATTATTCTTGCTGTTTTTATAAACCATCATAATCTTGGTTTTATCAATCAGCTTCATCACCACTTCATCAAAATTATATAAGGTGCCCTTTCGAACAGGACTTACATCCACATCCGGGTCTGCTTTAACACGACACCAAACGGTATTTCTTCGACGAAAAGGAGTAAGCGTAACATTAAAATCATAATTATCCATCACATAGCCAATCTTGCCGGTATAAAAACGGGAGAAAAAACCTTGCTTCTTTTTCTTCTTCCCTCCGAAATGCAAACGACGATAACCTTTGATTTTAATTTTTTGATATTGAGGCTCTAAAACCTCAAACTCTCCTCTTCCAAAACGAGGATAAAATATTGGCTTTAAGATTAAAAACCATAATAGATGAAAAGCAATAATAGTCGCCAATAAAGCGGCTACACCCTTAACAATCGGATGCCATGTTTTTCTATAGTTAGCTTGCCATCTATATAAAACAGCATTCGGATCAGTACCTAAATCTGCATCATCAATACGATCTAAATCGGCACTTCGAACTTTTATAAAACCTTTATATTTCTGCTCTTTAGTTCCGGGCTTAAACTGAATACCCAATTTAACTTTTCGGTTAGTTTTATAATCTTGTGCATTTAGTCTTACTTTATTCCCATTTATTTTTTTATCGTTCAGATAATAAACAATATTGGTAAACCGGCTTCCACTTTCTTTAACAAATTCAAGTTCTGCAAAACTTCCTTCCTTAATCGCTTCAGCATTAAAATCAAGTTTCAACGGAATCTCCAAACGTTGCGCATAGGGGTCGTGACCAAAAGGTGGATTATATTCAGTTACCTCTCCAAATCGCAAAGAAGCAACATTACTGTTTTCATCCTTACATGAAACAACAACTAATAAAAACAAGATTAATATGCCAATAAAACTTCTATTCATCGAGCACCGTAATTTTTAAAATTTTCTCCCGCTTATTTCTAATCTTTAACTGAATTCTATCGGGTGTAAATTCTATGATTTGATCACTCAATCCCAGTTTATTTAAATCTTGTTTTATATAATAAACCGTAGCCGTCATCTCTTCCGGAGCACTATCTCTTAATCGTTTTAAATCATCTGCACTCAAATCTAATTCAAAAGATGTTTGTCCGTTAATTATTTGTTTACCCTGATTATTCTTTACTCTTAACTTCACTCCGGCAGGTAAACTTAATCCTTTAGAATCTACCAGAACATTGTATTTGAAAGCGTCAGGAATTGGACCGGATGCATCAAAACGTTGCGTAAAAGTCAAATCTCCTTCCTTCAAATTAATCACCTGTGTCATTCTTGTTGGATGAATATCAATAATAGAGGTTGGAGGTGTTCCTTCTATAAAACGTAAATGTTCAGGACAACTATTCTTAAGTTTGTTTTTTACCGCTGAAGGCAATTCTTTGTCATAAAAACTGATATAAAAAGTATAAGTGTTATCGGTATTATTTGCCAATGCACAATACTGATCGATAACTCTTAATAAACATGATTCATCATAGCCGCTTTGCTTACTATTCTGCTTTCCATCTGTCAGGAGATAAATCATATTTTTATTCTTGGTACTTACTAATTCAATCGCTCGCTCCCATGCAATACAGATATTCGTATAGGTAATAGCGTTATCTTCAAAGTTTTGAACAAAGTCTATCGCCGATGCAATTCCTTCCGGAGTTGCTTTTTTATAATAAGTTTGAAGCACTTTGTCTTTAAAAGGAATAATATAAATATCACTTCCATCCGCTTCAATATTATTCAAAGATCGAACAATCAAATCAACAACATCCTGGTAAATGTCAGGCGCACCATTATAACCCTTCATCGACTGCGTGACATCCCAAACAAAAATATGATTGGTCTTTTGATCAATCTGCCCGGATACATTTAAATGACTAAAAGTAAAACCAAGCACCAATAAGCAAACAATAAATGTTTTATGAAATAATTGAAAAGTCCTTCCCATAAACGTCGCTACAAGATAGAGATAGCATTTGATTGAAGCAAAGAATTGCTTTTAGTTTTATTTTCACGAGCAAGTGGAGGTGCAAGTGTCAAGTGTAAGTACAAGTGTCAGGTTCAAACTCAAAGAAGACCGAACAACAGACAATCTCATTTACACCTCCCAGTAATGCTTAACCAATCGCTTAAGCTCTTGGAGCATTACATCCCTCCTCAAGGAAGGATTTTCAAATCTCAATTATCAGTATTCAGTATTAATCATTCTGACTTCTGTCTTCAAATCTTCTGACTTCATAAACAGCCCTATGTGGTAAAATCAATAACCAAACAACAGACAATCTCAAATCTCAAATCTCAACATTCTGACTTCTGACTTCAAATCTTCTGACTTCATAAACAGCCCTCCGCTGTAAAATCAATAACCAAACAACAGACAATCTCAAATCTCAAATCTCAACATTCTGACTTCAAATCTTCTGACTTCATAAACAGCCCTCCGCCGTAAAATCAATCACCAAACATCAGACAATCTCAATTTTCAAATCTCAAATCTCAACATTCTGACTTCTGACTTCAAATCTTCTGACTTCATAAACAGCCCTCCGCCGTAAAATCAATAACTGAACAACAGACAATCTCAATTTTCAAATCTCAAAATTACCCTTTATCCCACCAAACCTTTCCGGTACCCGCAGTATAATCGACAAAAATTTCACTGTTCGCAGGAATCGTTCTCGTCGCTTTGAATATGATCTCATTTGAAATAAACTGATATTCAAAAATGGCATTCGGTTTTTTATTGTGATTATAAATCGAACCATATCCCAAAGCAACAGCTACATGCTCATTATTCCAGACGAAGTAATAATTATAAACGACCGTTTTATCCAGATGAATAAGCTCAGAAGTAGGAACCAAAATTACCGGACAAACTTCAATTACTTCGCCAGCAAGTATTGCATTTCTTGAGAATACCCCACGTCCTAATCCGGGACTTCTTCCAATATATAAATCAATTAAGCGCATGTTAAATTTTAAATACTTGATTAAAATAAAAAAGTCGAAAAGAAAGTGAAATTATTTCACCCTTTTCGACTTGAAATTTATTTGAAAATGAATAGAATTATTCTACCCACTCTACATCAACTTTTCTTGAACCGGCTCCATAATTCGCCTGATCATGTTCTTCACCGAAATAAGAAGTCATAATCTGTTGATCAAGAATTCCACCTCTGCTTAAAATATACTGACGAACCGCCTCCGCTCTCTGCTGTGACAATTGAAGATTGAAATTAGAATCACCCGAATTATCGGCATATCCCTTCAGAACTACTTTCAGATTGTTATCTGATTGTAATGTAGAAATTACCCGCTTATCTAAATCATATCTTGCCTGTTCCGTTAAACCCGCATCACCATTTAAAAAGAAAATAGATACTTTCTCTCTGGTTGTATTATAAACAACAGTTGGCTCTTTAATAACACGAATCGTTTGATCCGGCTTTGGAGGGTCATTTACTAATTGTCTCAAATACTCCGTTTTATAAGTCAATTCACTTAACTGATCTTGAATACCCTGCAATTGACCTCCGGATACTTGATTCAGATTATTTGAAAGCTGATCTCTCAACATTTGAACTTCAGCTCGTAAAGCATTGACTTCGCTGTTATCATTTTCACGAATTACCGTTGTGGAATTCGTAGATTTTAAACGGTCAATTTCAGCTTTCATTTCCGCGAACTGACTGTTCAATTCCTGGTAATATTTAAACTGATTGTTTTTACTTAATTCCGCATCTTTTTCAAAAGCTTCAGCTGCCGCTTCTGCAGCTTTCATTTTATCAAGCTCCGTTTTCAAAGAATTGATCTCTCCTCTTAACTCATCATCATTATAATCAGGACGTTCAGAAACACGGTCAATTCGATCATTTATTCGATCAAGCTCACTGGAACGCTCATTTTTTCGATCCGTTTTACGAATTGAACGAATCTCTTTTTTTAATCCATCCATTTCTTCTGACTGCTCTTCAAAACGCTTTTCCATTTGCTTCATTGAATCATCCTCTTCAACTTTGTATGTTCCGTCTTCCTTAACTTTCTTTCTTCTGATCCGCTTTCTTCTCTTTGGAGTTTCCTCGATTCGGTTTGTCTCCTCATCGATATAATATCTTTTCTCTTCAGTTTCCGTTTCAAGTTCAATAGTTTGTTCATACTCAGAACCTGAATCCATTTTATACTCTTCAATCCAAATCATATCCTCACCTTCAGGTAAAACTTTTTCTTCTTCCGTTATCGTTACCGTTCCATCTTCATTAACAACCTTCTTGATAATTTTAATTGTTCGCATTCCCGCCTCAACTTCACTGGCATCAACCTCAATTTCAATTTCTTCTTCCATCGAAGATTCTTCAGTTTCGTAGTCAGTTCTGAAATCAAAAGTACCCTCTTCTCCTATTATGCGCTCTTCCTCAATTACACTTACAGAACCATCTGCATTTTGAATTTCACGAATAACGATCACTTTGTTTTCAGTTGCTACTTCTTCATCTTCTACAAAGACAACTTCTTCAGAAGCTTCAATCTCTTCATCCGATTTATACATCGGTGCTGTTGTATGATATTTGTCAGCTATAAATAATGGCGCTTTAAATGAATTCTT
>JAHDHT010000017.1:19511-27213 GCA_020631175.1 Chitinophagales bacterium | reverse complement strand
ACCGGAATATTCAGTGCATAAGTATTATACTCTTCACGATTATTCTGACGGTCAGATAATAAAGTTTCAAATTCTCCATCCTGCTCTATTATGCCTGCAAAGCCAGCATCAGCATCTTCTGCAAGATCTCTGATTGTACCATCAGACCAGTAGTAATAACGGTCTCCATCCTCCTGGAAAAGATCACCGTAAACATCCCACCAGGACCATCCTAAACCAATTCCAAAATAAGGCGCTATAAAATCCTGTTTGTTAAATGATTTACTTTGCTCACTGTAAAAAACAAACTGAGCATTTATATCTTTTAATTCAGTTTTAAAATTTAATGCCCTTAGAAAATCATCATTATCAAAACCAATAGGGTCACCGTCATTTCCAATTACACGATCATTATGCGTGATATCGCCTCTTAAATATTGAACTCTTAAACCAACATTTTTCGACCAGCTTTTTTCTAATGAAATGGCTCTGCCCGGTTCTAAAAATTCAAGTTGATTAAAATTATGGCTTAAATCTCCATAATACCCTAAGGCACCGTAATGAATACCAACCCGGTATTTATAATACTTTTGCTGCGCATTTGCATCGATCACAAAACAGACGACCAATGCAAAAAGCAATAGACTGAATATCTTTTTCATAATATTTTCTGTTTTCAATTATCGACGATTACCAAGACCTAACCATAAATTAATCTCAGCACTAATGCCAACAAATGGTCTGATTTTTAATTCTTCTGTTTCCTCTAATGTAACAGCGTTAACATCAACATTTTTAGTTACAGCTGCTCCGGCATTCAATCTCAAAAAATCTAAGATTTTATATCCTAAACCTAAATAAGCCGGGCGATCAAAAATAATTCCGCGAATTTCCTGATCATCCTGATCCTCAAGATCACGAATAAAAAATCCTGCTGTAATCGCTGTACGACTCCAGAACTCAGACGCAAATGCTGAATTACCTAATGGAAACGATAAACCTACAAAGGGACCGTCTGCATAATTTAAATTATCAAATTGTGGTTCTGTTACTACGCTTCCCCAGCCAATATTTACAGCTAATTCGCTATTAGTGTTTTCTGTAGGATAGTCATTAACCACTTTTGTATCGCTAACAATTAATAATTCAGTATTTAAATATTGCTGTAACTCTGCTTGAGTTAAGCTCTGTAAATCCGCAATCAATTTGTTTGCTAATAATACTCTTCCTTCACTCTTCTTTACATTCTCAAATTGAAATTTTCCTTTTCTCAAAGAGATGTTATCTAACTGATCTAATTTTGTTTTAATTACATCCGAAAAACCATCAAATACTAACTCATTTCTATTCTTATAAATAGAAAGTCCTTCTGAAACAATTGTATTCAAATCAGCAATGATTTGTCTTGGAGGTCTTAATAGAGTAATCTTGTTTCTGTTGATTTCTACTGATTGATTAATGTAAGCATCAACCGTTTCACGAACCGATTTTTGAAGATATGAACGCTCCGATTCATTTAACGGTCGGTAATATCGTATCATAACATCATACTCATTACCGCCTCTTAATTTATAATTCACCGGCAACTCAAAACTTTGTTTGGTACTCGTCATCGGCTTTTTCCAGTCAGCAACAGCTAATGGGTTCGACCGATCATTATCTTTGGCTTTAAAAATTGAAAACTCAACCGCCTCAATGTCAGGACTAATGTCACCCTTTACATTGAATTTAGTTTCAGCAGGTAATGGCTGCCCGTCGTTGAAGTTAGATTTTTCGTAATTGAATACAACAACACTGTACTGCGCCTGAACCGCAAAAATAAATGCGAAAAGCGAACACAGGATTAAGCTAGATTTTTTCATGTTAAAATGCTTTTTAATATTATAGATTTTATTCATTTGTTTTTATCAATATGTATGCCACAATAATGGCTTAAATCCATGCTACAGACTAAATTTGGCGCAAAGGTAACGCTCAACCTTTAAAAAGTAGTTAAGAAACTGCTTTTAGAAATTAAAAGACTTGTCAGCTAAAAGGTATTTACTCTAAAGGATAAAGTGTAATTTTAAGATTCAATCGATAATCACTTAAATCATGAGAATCCTCAGCTTACTTATACTCAATTGCATTTGTCTTTTTTCTTTTGCTCAAACAGAATTGAACCTGCAATCTACTGTCAGTTACAATGATAATATTAACGATGTTTGGGGATATGCTGATGGTGCCAGAGAATATGCTTTAGTCGGGGTACAAACCGGTTTGAGTATTGTCGATGTTACCGTTCCGACAATGGCTGTAGAATTACAATTCATCCCGCATGTAAACACCACCTGGAGAGATATTAAAACATTCGATCATTATGCCTATGTTACCAATGAATCTGCTGATGGACTGCTGATTATTGATTTATCTACCCTTCCGAATTATGCCAATTTCTGGTTCTGGACAGGTGAAGATCAAAACTATATCTATGATGGTGATCCGTATATCTTCAATGATGCGCATAATATATTTATCGATGAATTTGGTTATGCCTATTTATGTGGAGGAAATGTTCCGGGCGGAGGTGCTTTAATTTTAGATTTAAACACAGATGCGGAAAATCCGGAAATCGCAGGCCATTATGACCTTTCTTATTGTCATGATATCTATGTAAGAGATAATCTCATGTACACCTCTGAAATTTATAATGGATGGTTTGGTATTGTGGATGTATCGGACAAAACGAATATAGGAACCGCTCAATTTCTGGGCAGTAACCTAACTCCAAATGAATTTACGCATAATGCATGGCTTAGTGATGATGGTAATACTTTGTATACTACAGATGAACGATCAGGTGCTTACGTAGCAGCCTATGATGTTTCTGATCCAACCGACATTGTACCACGTGATCGTTATCAGGCAGTACCCGGTGGTGAAGTTATTCCGCATAATACCCATGTTTTAAATGATTTTTTAATCACCAGCTATTATACTTCGGGCGTCACAGTTGTTGACGCTACAGACCCTGATGTATTAGTAGAAGTTGCTTATCACGATACATCGCCTGCTTCCGGAAATGGTTTTAGTGGATGCTGGGGAGCATTTCCTTTCCTTCCAAGCGGAAATATCCTTGCGACTGACCGACAGGAAGGATTATTTGTTTTAGGTAACAACTATATAGCAGCAGCAAAAATCAAAGGATATATTACTGATGCTTCAACAGGTTCAGCAATTAATGATGCCGCTGTAACTTTTAGTCCAAACGTTGGAATGGATCACTTCTCTAATGTGGACGGATTTTACGGTAATGGAACCACACAACCTGGATCATATAACATGACTATTACTGCTGCCGGATACGAATCGGAAACGGTTGCCATAAATTTGGTGAACGGACAAACAGTGATACAAGACATCCAATTGAATTCTTTGGGTGGATATTCATTCTTTGGAAATATTGTTGATGGATCTAATGGTAATGCTCTTGGTGAAACCCAGGTGATGTTTACGGATGGAAATGGAGAATCGATTATAACAGAATCTGATTTCGCAGGTAACTTCAATATTTCTTTAATTCAAGGTACTGATTATGAAGTATATGCCGCTGAATGGGGCTATCTGCCAACGCTTATTTCAGGAACAGACGTTGAAAGTTTAAATGGAAACTTCACAGTGGAATTGAACCCGGGTTACTGTGATGATTTTTCACTGGATTTGGGTTGGTTCACCATTACCGGACCCTATGGTGGTGAATGGGAAAGAGGGGAACCAATAGGCACCGATTTTTATCAAAACTTTGCCAATCCTGAAGAAGATGTAAATACTGATATCGGTAATGCCTGCTATATAACCGGAAACGGTGGAGGTAGCGCAGGTTTTGATGATGTTGATGGGCTTCAGGTGTTAGTATCACCGTGGTTTGACTTATCATCTTATAATGATCCGGTTATATCGTATGATAGATGGTTTTTTAATAATTCAGTAAACGGTAATCAAAACGATTCGATGATTATCCGCTTGCAATACGCTAATAATACTTTCCTTGAATTTGAAAAATTATATGCCGGAAACAGTAGTTCAGAATGGCTAAGCAATGAAGTAAGGCTATTAGATTTTCTGAATCCCTGGAATCTGGAGAATCTTAGGATGGAAGTTAGAATTTATGATACCGAAACCGATCCGCATATAGTTGAAGGTGGTTTTGATAATTTTAAAGCCTTGGATGCCTGTGCTCCAGGAGAGATAACAGGCCTTCCTTCATCTACTTCGAGTTCGGTTCCTATTACCCTAACCGCTAATCCACCAGGTGGTTCTTTCAGCGGTCCTGGCGTAATATTGAGCGCTTTTAATCCATCCCTGGCAGGACCAGGTAACCATGAAATCATCTACACTTTCGATGATGGATTAGGTTGTAGTGGTGAAGCAAGTCAAAATATATTAGTGGTAAATCTTACTTATAATTTTGTGAATTATAATTTAGGAACGATCAGCCCTGAATAAAAGTAAATAACATAAGCCTTCATCTTCCTAAAACTGAATTAATCGATTATTTTTTTCAGGAGCATAAGTATGCTATGCACTGCATACATATGATATATTAATACGTTTGGTAAAAATTACTTTTGTCAAACATCCACCCAAATCCATATTAGCTTTCTTCAGATACGATTATTTTTTAATGTAAATTGCAAAGGAATGATAAAAACTAAAATATCTATTATGCAATTAAAATTCCAACTACTATTTACCCTGGCTTTTGCCCTGATTTGTAGTTCAGTTTTCGGACAGATTAACACCATTAAAAATCAAACGAAAGGTGAAGGTATCCCACCTCACAGAACATGTGCTACAACAGAATTATTAGAACGAAACTTGTCGAACAGTCCAGAATTAAGAAACCAAAGGGCGCAGTTAGAGGAGTTTACAAAACAATATTTAGCTGATAATCCTGATGCACGTTCAGGCAATCCGGTCATTACAATACCGGTAGTAGTGCATGTTGTTTATAGAACTAATCAAATGAATGTTTCTGATGCTCAGATACAATCTCAACTTGATGTATTAAATGCTGATTACCGAAGAACAAATTCGGACGCTTCACAAACGCCATCCTCTTTTTTAGGTGTAGCAGCAGACACAGGTATTGAATTTTGTTTGGCTACACAAGATCCAAATGGAGCTCCAACTACCGGAATCATTAGAACATCAACAACAATTTCTGATGCAGGAAGCCCATTCAATCCTCAGATTAAAACTATATCATCAGCTTGGCCAAGAGCAAGCTATATGAATATGTGGGTAGGAGAAATTGGTAATTTTATTTTAGGATATGCTACTCCACCGGGCGGCGCTAGTCAGGCCGAAGACGGAATCGTTATCGATTATCGATATTTTGGTACAATGGGAACAGCTCAGGCTCCATTTAACCTCGGAAGAACTGGTACACATGAAGTTGGTCACTGGTTAAATTTGATTCATATTTGGGGAGATGGCGGATGCAGTGTTGATGATGCTGTTGCTGATACTCCTGCCGCTGATAGTGCTAACTACGGTTGTTCTGCTTCAAGTTCTTGTGGAAGCACAGATATGAAAGAAAACTATATGGATTATTCTGATGATGCTTGCATGAACTTATTTACTCAAGGTCAGGCCACAAGAATGCAAGCCGCTTTAAATTCAAGTGTAAGTCAAAGAAACCAGCTTCAAAATTCTAATGGATGCGCAAGCGCAGGACCGGCTGCTCCAAATGCGGCTTTCAATGCCAGCTCGCAATTAGTTTGTTCTGGTGAATCTGTAAGCTTTACAGATAATTCATCGCAGGATCCAACTTCATGGATGTGGGATTTTGGTGATGGAAATACATCTACAATGCAAAATCCAACACATACCTATGCTGCTGCCGGTACCTATACCGTTACTCTCGTTGCAAGCAACAGCACGGGTTCTTCTACAAATAGCCCGAATCTGACCATTGAAGTAGGATCTTCATTTGTATTGAATAATTTACCGGCTACTGCTACGCCTACTTCCTTCCAATCAAATAATGGCGGATACGTAGCAGGTCATAACGGCTATTCTGATATAGGAAAAGCGGATTATTTCTCTACCGTAAGTTCTGGAGATATAATTAATGAAATAACTCTTTGCTTTGCTGCAGCTAATGCATCAAATGCTTCCAGTACCTTCGAAGTAAAATTATGGTCAGATAGCGGATCAGGTCCGGGTTCTGTATTACACACTGAAAACGTAACATACGCTGATGCCGATGCTGATGTTACAGCCGGTGAATGCACAACAATAACTTTAAGTGCACCTTACACTGCAACAGGTCCTGTTTATGCAGGAATCACATTTGCTTATAGCGGAACAGATACCATAGCATTGGTTACTACAAACGATGGAGAAGGACCAAATTCAGCATGGGAACAATGGAATGATAATAACTGGTACGCCTACGATAGTGGATCAAGCTGGGGTTTATCTTTAACGCATTTTATTGAATTAGGTATTTTATGTGAAGCACCTACAGGAGCAGCTCCTGTAGCAGATTTTAGTACTTCAAGTACTTCAGCTTGCGCACCTGCTGAATTTTTCTTTAGCGACAGCTCAACAGAAAATCCAACATCATGGTTATGGGACTTCGGCGATGGTACAACTTCAACTATGCAAAATCCAACACATACCTATGCAAATGGCGGTACTTATACGGTAACACTTACTGCAACAAATGCTAATGGGTCTAACATGACAAGTTCATCTATTACTGTTAACGCGGCTCCAGCAATCACCTTTAATAGTTTACCTTCAACAACAAGTAGTGCTACACCATTGGCGCTCACAGCTACACCTTCAGGCGGTACATTTGATGGACCGGGTGTTACATTTGCAGCTTTTAACCCTCAAATAGCCGGACCGGGTAATCATACAATTACTTATACCTATGATGATGGAACCGGATGTATTGGAACAGCTACAGACAATATTTTAGTAGTTAATATCAGCTACAATTTTGTGAATTATCAATTAGGTGTGATCAGCCCGAAATTTGTTGATGATATAGAATCTTTAGATCAAAGCCTTGATGTGTATCCGAATCCGGCTTCAGATCAAATTCAGATTTCGTTTGATAACCCTGAACAAGGTGCAGTTCAATTTGAAATTTATGATATGAATGGGAATCTGATTCAGCAACGCTTAATTGATCAAAAAGAAAGCTTTATCCAAATCTCAGAAAACATCTCTGATTTAAGAAAAGGTATCTATCTGATAAGCATTGGTAACGGGAAAGACAGAATTCAAAGAAAACTCTTGAAAGAGTAAGAAAATAATGATTTATGTAATCAAAAGCTGCTCTCTTTAAATGGAGCAGCTTTTTTTTGTGCTGAAGTATCATATGTTCTAAATAAGTCAAACATATGACTAGTAAACACGTTACATATAAACGATTCTTTATGTTAAACCATATTATGTATTTTCGCAAAATAATTTATAAAAAGTCACATATGAAGAGGGGAATTTTACTACTAATCACCACATTACTTATTAGTTGTATCGCATACGGGCAAGGGAAATCACAAACTGTGATTGTGCCTGAAGAGAGAACCTGTTATTCTCATGAACATCATAAAATGTTACAAGAGAAATATCCGGACGAATATGGTTCTGATGCAGAATTTGAAAAATGGATAAGTCAAAAGATAACAGAGCAAAATGCAATTAAAGCATCTTCTAAATCGAC
>JAHDHT010000017.1:8710-19411 GCA_020631175.1 Chitinophagales bacterium | reverse complement strand
GGATAAGTCAAAAGATAACAGAGCAAAATGCAATTAAAGCATCTTCTAAATCGACTCAAAAAGTCGTTAAGACTGTTCCTATTATTTTCCACATTATTACCAGCGGATCGGGAGCAACTAATTTAAGTGAAGCTCAGATAAATGCGCAACTGGATCAGTTAAATGATGATTTCAGAAGGATGAACAGTGATGCCAATCAAACGCTAAATCAGTTTCAAAGTGTAGCAGCCGATACTGAATTACAATTCTGTATGGCATTAGAAGATGAAAACGGAAACACATTGGCAGAACCGGGAATTATGCGTTGGACGAATTGGGGTGGAGGAACCCAAAGTACCAACTTTATCGACGGTACAATTAAACCAACAACAATTCAAGATCCAACACGCTTTTTTAATGTATGGTCTATCAATTTAACCGGAGGTTTATTAGGATATGCTCAGTTTCCAAGTAATTCAGGTTTGGGTGGATTAAATACCAACGGTGGAAGTGCAAATACGGATGGATCAGTTGTTCTATATTCTGCTATGGGCTCTCTAACCAGCCCGGGCGGCGCAGGATCATTCGGTTTAGGAAGAACACTAACACATGAGGTTGGTCATAGTTATGGCTTAAGACATATCTGGGGTGATTCAAATTGCGGAAATGATTTTTGTAATGATACTCCAACTCAGCAAACATCAAGCAGTGGTTGTCCGAATTCAAGTACTTGCGGTACAGGAACAGATATGACTCAAAATTATATGGATTACTCCAATGATGCTTGTATGAATCTTTTCTCTTTAGATCAAAAAGCAAGAATAGATGCCGTTTTAAATAACAGTCCAAGAAGACCATACTCAACTGGGGTTCCTACCTTATGTCAACAAGCCGCACCTCAACCTCCAATCACCGGTTTCAGTTCTTTAACACAAACAATATGTGCCGGAAATTCAATTACATTTTCAGATGAATCATCTAATGCTCCGACAAACTGGACATGGAATTTACCGGGTGCTACCCCATCAACTTCAACTCAACAAAACCCTCAGGTTACGTATAATAACCCGGGAACATATACCGTAACTTTAACTGCTTCGAACTCTTTCGGTTCAGGTAATGCCGTAACTCAAACGAATTACATTACAGTAATCGATTGTGATCCGGGGCCTGGTTGTGCAGATGAAACCAATATGACAACCGGAAATAATTTAATTGTAGATCCTGTAAATAACACTGGTTATATAACAGGTCATAACCCTTTTGCAGATATAGCAAAAGCTGAATACTTTGATAATCTTGCAGGGCAATCTTTACAAGCAGTAAATTACTTCTTTGGAGTAGCCACAGGATCATCTACTGCAAATGTTACCTTCAGAATTTGGGATGATAATGGTGGAAATTATACGAATGGAGGAACGACTATTAATTATAGCCCGGGAACAGTGCTGGCAACAACAACCGTTTCGATGGCACAAATCATTTCAGATGTGAATGAAGGAAATGCTACTTATGTTGATTTCGGAACCGCAATTTCATTTACAGGACCGGTGTTTATTGGTTATGAAGTAGATAATGGAAATGGAACTCAATTAGCACTATATTCTACATCAGATGGAGGCTCCGGCACACCATCAACAGCCTGGGAACAATGGAGTGATAATAACTGGTATCCTTTTAATGATGGTGAAAACAATAATTTAACCTGGGAACTGGATGTTGCAATGAACATCGAACCGATCATATGTGGAAGCAGCGTGGCTCCACCTGTAGCAGAATTTAGTGCGTCTTCCACAAGTATCTGTGCAGGAGAAAGCATCAGTTTTAGTGACCTATCCACCAATGGACCTACCGGCTGGACATGGAACTTCGGAGGCGGTGCTTCAAATACTACACAACAAAATCCAACAGTTACCTTTAATTCACCGGGTACCTACACCGTTACTCTGACTGCCTCAAATTCGGGTGGTAATGATAATGAAGTCAAAACAAGTTATATAACTGTAAACGCAATTCCTTCCGCTCCTAACCTTTCAGGAGGAAATACTTATTGCTCCGGCGATAATGTTACTGCATTAAGCGCAAGCGGATCGAATATTACATGGTACAGCAATGCTAATGGTACCGGACAATTAGGTACAGGCTCAACTTACTTACCTTCTTCTTCTGCATCTGATGTTTATTATGCGACACAAACGGTAAACGGATGTGAAAGTACAACCGCCAGTGTTACCGTTACCATAAATGCCACTCCAAATGCGCCATCACTTTCAGGTGCTAATGCATACTGTGCAGGAGATAATGTAAGTGACCTTACCGCATCTGGTTCAAACATTACCTGGTATTCAAATGCTAATGGTACAGGTCAGTTAGGCACAGGCAACATTTATTCTCCATCCAATTCTGCAACCGACACTTATTATGCTACTCAAACGGTAAACGGATGTGAAAGTACAACCGCCAGTGTTACCGTTACCATAAACGCAACTCCAAATGCACCATCTGTTTCGGGTGGAAATACATATTGTTCAGGTGACAATGTTGCGAATGTAATAGCTAGTGGTACTAATATTACATGGTATTCTAATGCTAATGGAACGGGTCAATTAGGTACGGGTAGCTCTTATACGCCATCTGCAACAACAACAGATACTTATTACGCAACACAAACAACTAATGGATGTGAAAGTGCTACCTCTAGTGTAACCGTTACCATTAACTCTACTCCTGCAGCTCCATCTGTTTCAGGGGCTAACACATATTGTGATGGAGATAATGTAAGTAACTTAGTTGCTTCAGGTACTAATATCGTTTGGTACAGCAATCCTAATGCTACCGGTCAGTTAGGCACAGGTAACTCTTACACACCTTCTGCTACAAGCACTGATACTTATTATGCAACGCAGACAAGTAATGGATGTGAAAGTGCTACCTCTAGCGCGACCGTTACTATAAACACCACACCGACTGTTCCTCCAATTTCAGGAACTTCAGATTATTGTGAAGGTGATAATGTAACCGCTTTAAATGCCACCGGTAGTAATATCATTTGGTATAGTAATGCAAATGCTACCGGTCAAATTGGAACAGGAAATTCATACACCCCTTCTGCTACTGTTTCAGATACCTATTACGCTACCCAGACCGTTGGTGGCTGTGAAAGTGCTACGAACAGCATCAGTGTTTCTATAAATGCCGCACCGTCTGCTCCTTCATTATCAGGTGGAAATACTTACTGTGAAGGAGATAACATCGCTAACCTTACCGCTACAGGTGCTAATATTGTTTGGTTCAGCAATGCAAACGGAACCGGTCAACTCGGAACAGGAAATGTCTATTCTCCTTCCACCACTACTTCAGATACATACTATGCAACACAAACAATTGGTGGATGCGAAAGTGTTACCGCTAGTCAGACCGTTACTATAAATGCAGCACCTTCTGTAAGTATAACAGGCTTACCGGGAATTACATCATCCGGAACTCCAATTACACTTAGTGGAGCACCTTCAGGAGGTAGTTTCTCAGGTCCGGGAGTAGTCTTTAATTCATTTAACCCAACTCTGGCAGGTCCGGGTCAGCATGATATTACCTATACTTATACCGATGGAAACGGATGTGAAGGTCTAAGCACAGAAACAATTGTTGTATTTACCATTTCATATAACTTCGTGAATTACAACCTGGGTACTATTTCTCCGAAAAAAGATGAAGTACCTGAAATTCAAGACAATCAAATTTTAATATTTCCGAACCCGGTAATCAATGATTTTGAAATCAATATTAATGATGTTCAAACAAATGATGCAGAAATCATTATCTATGGAGTAGATGGTCAAATCATTTTCAATCAGTCTATTCCTGAAATAGATTTAAATTTCAATAAGGAATTCGACCTTTCTGGATATGAAAAGGGAATGTATCTTCTTGAGCTTAAAGCTGGAAAACAGTCCGTTTTTAAGAAAATTATCAAACAGTAAAATACGAACGAGTATTTATAGAGAAAGCCTTTGTCAGATAAATTGACAAAGGCTTTCTTATTTGACGTCGATTTGTCTTTCACATAACCAAAACCAAAACCCTAAAACCTTGTTAATTCAGTATATTCACACAAATTTTGATATTCATGAAACGCATTAATGTTCTGATTTTCAGTTTCCTTTTCATTTCTATTTCTTTTTCAGCTTTCGCAGATGAATGTGGAACAGATTTGAAACACCAACATCTAATGGAAAATGATCCTGAATACCGTCTCAAACATGAACTCATGGAAGAAGAGATTCTCGATAATTATTACAACAATAACTATAGCAAATTTGAAAATACACCGGTGCTTGAAATCCCGGTGGTGTTTCATATTATTCACAATGGTGGTCAGGAGAATATTCCGGACCAAAGAGTTTATGAAGCAGTAGGTTTCATGAACGAAGCATTAGCTAATGAAGGCTATTATGAAGATCTTGATATCGGTGGAGATGCAGAAATTACCTTTTGTCTGGCTCAACAAGACCCGAATGGCAATCCAACCAACGGAATAGTCCGCGTGCAGAATACACTTACGGATATGGACATCAATAATGATCTTGCCGTAAAAGACTTAAGTCGATGGGACCCATATAAATACCTGAATATTTGGGTAGTAAACTCAATTGGTAGCACCGGTACAGATGGCGTTATTTTAGGCTTCGCATATTTCGCAAGTAGCCACGGTGAAGATTGGGATGGAATTGTTGTTATTTATGATCAGGTCGGAATTAGTGGTTCTTATACCTCTGTTCTTGTGCATGAAGTAGGTCACTACTTAAATATCTATCATACTTTTCAGGATGGATGTATAAACAATGATTGTAATTCGGACGGAGATAGAATCTGTGATACACCACCGGATGATGCTACCAATGAAAGCACTGTATGTGGCATAACCAATTCATGCGATACAGATGCAGATGATCCATCACCAAATAACCCCTTTGATTCTGATGTATTTGATCAGCATAGTAACTTCATGGATTATATCACATCAGCATGCCGTAAAAATTTCACCCCGGATCAAAATACCCGAATGCGAAATGCTTGTCTTAATCAAAGACAAAGCTTATTTACAAATAAT
Organism: Chitinophagales bacterium; assembly: GCA_020631175.1. Taxonomy (GTDB): domain Bacteria; phylum Bacteroidota; class Bacteroidia; order Chitinophagales; family JAHDHT01; genus JAHDHT01. Next base: position 14,322 of record JAHDHT010000017.1, on the reverse strand, counting down.
GATGCCTGCATAAACATCCTTCCACCTGTTGCAAGTGTAAATGCAGAAATAACTTCGGGCTGCCCGGGTTCTGTATTTAGCTTTAATGCTGGAGATGAAGGAACTCCTATTACGTATTCTTGGTCTTTTCCGGGTGGATCGCCTTCCACTTCAAATGCAACAAATCCATTTGTAACCTATAATAGCCCGGGAAGTTATGATGTAATACTAACCGTTGAAAATGATAACGGAACCGACCTAATTACATTAACGGATTATGTAAATATAGATGCCGCCGGTGATGATGAAATATTCGTTGAAGACTTTGAAAGCGGAAGCTTCTACACAAATGGTTGGACCAATGAAAATATTGATTACAGTTATGGATGGGATTTACGTTTAGTCGGCGGCGCGAATGGTGGAAATGTAGCTGCTAGAATGCCTTTCTATCCATATAATGCAATTGGTGCAAGAGATGCGCTCATTTCTCCGGCAATTGACTTAAGTAATCGTACCAATACCAAGTTAAGCATTGAATATGCCTACTTTAATGATGATGTTATAGAGCCGGATAGCCTTATAATTAGCATCTCAGCAGACGGAGCTCCTTATGAAATTCTATTTGCAGGTGCTGAGGATGGAAGCGGTTCTTTTATAACTACGACTTCAGGCTCAGGAGAATTTTCACCCGATGAAACACTTGATTGGTGCTTCGATAATAATGCCTTAAATGGCTGTTTTGATTTTGACTTAAGTCCTTATGAAGGATTTGCTGATGTACACGTAAAACTGGAAACAGTCAATGGAAGCGGGAATAATTTATTCATCGACAACTTCAATGTATCATCTGCATGCGTTCCGGTTGAAGCAGCTGCTCCTTCTGCAGGGTTTAGTGCCGATATGGATACCGTTTGTTTAAATGGATTCGTTCAGTTTATTGACGAGTCTACAGAAAATCCGGATGGATGGGAATGGACATTCGAAGGAGGAGAACCGGCTGTATCATCCGATCAGAATCCAACCGTTCAATACAATACTCCAGGATTATATTCAGTAAGCCTTACCGCTTCAAACCCTATTGGAAGCAGCCAGGATTTAACCATAACAGATTATATCTATGTACCTGAAGCAACAACATTATCAATAAATGGTCTTCCTTCCAGTACATCTTCAGCAACACCATTAGCTTTAGATGCACAACCAACTGGTGGTACATTCGATGGACCCGGCGTTATCATTAATGCCTTCAATCCTGCTATTGCAGGACCGGGTTTTCACACAATAACGTATACCTATGAAGATGAATTCGGTTGTGTAAATACGACTCAGCAACAAATTCTCGTAGTATCACTTACATTTGATTTCATTGACTATACATTAGGTACTTTAGCACCGGCAAAAATGAATGGATTATCCATCCACCCCAACCCGGTTGTCAATACAGCTTCTTTCTGGATGGAAAAAAATTCAGATAGCAATGAAGATCAGGCCACAATTCGAATCTTTAATCCGAACGGAAGCATACTCGTTCAAAAAACCGTTGAATTGGTTGATTATATGACGATTATGAATTTAGATCTATCTGATCTTGAGCCTGGTATGTATCTTGCAGAATTGAAAACCGGAGACGGAAGCACAACTACAAAATTCATTAAAGAATAAAAGTTTAACTCTTCTTCGTTTTCTGCGTTGAATAACAAGAAAAGGGTATAAATCACATTACAAAGACAGTTCATGAAACATTTTACAATGTTAAGATGCACCTATGTGTGGATCATTACAATCGCATTTTGCTTGATAAATTCAAATGTAAATGCACAAAATCAGTTAACACTCCTGGGGCAACTAAACTATAATGGTGACACTGAAAATAGTTCTAACCTAAGCGATATATGGGGTTATGCAGCTGCTAACAAAGAATACGCAATAGTCGGACAAAGAGAAGGTACTTCAATTGTTGACATTACCGTTCCTTCAAATCCTATAGAAGTAGAATTCCTTCCGGGACCAAACTCTACATGGAGAGATATGAAGACCTGGGGAAATTATGCATATGTTACTAATGAATCCGGAGGTGGATTAGAAATAATTGACTTATCTAATCTTCCGAATTTTGCAACTTCAATTTTTTGGACAGGATCCGGCAATGTTACATTTACTAGCGCGCACAACATCTATATCGATGAAAATGGTATCGCATATATTACAGGAGCGAACTTCGGTGCAGGTGGAGCAATAATGATTGATGTAAATGCTAATCCTACCGATCCACCAATTCTGGGTGTATATAATAATAACTACTTACACGATGCTTATGTTAGAAATGATCTAATGTATGGAGGTGCAATCAATAATGGGGTTATGCAAATTATTGATGTATCAGATAAAGCAAACCCGGTTTTATTAGGACAAGAACCTACAACCAATACCTTTACGCATAACACTTGGTTAAGTGATGACGGACTGACCTGTTATACAACAGATGAAACAGGAGGTGCCGAAGTTGGAGCCTGGGATGTTTCAGATCCAAATGATATTAAAAGATTAGACGGACACCTTTCATCTCCGGGACAAAATGTAATTCCGCACAATGTGCATGTCTGTGAAGACTTTTTAATTACCTCTTATTACGCGGATGGAATAACAGTAGTAGATGCTAATTATCCTTCCGTATTGGTACAGGTAGCATTTTACGATACCAATCCGGCAACTGGAAATACCTTTGCAGGCTGCTGGGGAGCTTATCCCTTTTTACCCTCAGGAAAAATTTTGGCGACCGATCAAACAGAAGGACTTTTTATAATTGATAAAGATTATGACTGTGCTGCTTTTCTTGAAGGAACGGTAACCGATGGAAACGGTAACCCTATAAGCGGTGCACTCGTTAATGTTAGTGGGTATGGGCAAGCATCCGTTACTACAGATAATAATGGATATTACGTAACCGGAGTTGCTAATGCCGGCACCTACACCGTCACTTACTCCGGAACCGGTCTGGGTTCCCAAACACAAAATGTAAACTTCTCAGCATGTACAGCAAATACCAATAATGTTCAATTAATTGTTCAGGGTACCGCTAACATTACAGGAAGTGTTATAGATGCAAATAACGGCAACCCTATAGGTAATGCAGAATTAATTTTCATTGAAAATACAGCTAGTAATAATGTTAATGTTAACGGTTCAGGAAATTTTAACACGTCTATTTTCACTGGAACAACATATACAGTTTTTGCCGGTCAATGGGGATATATCACCGAAGAAATAACCAACCTTACATTCAATGGTGGTGAAAATCTTGTAATTGAATTGGAAGAAGGTTATTGTGATGATTTCGCGGTTGATCTCGGATGGACAACATCCTCTAACGGTGCAACTACGGGTTTCTGGGAATTAGGCGAACCAAATGGAACAGACTTTAATGGAAGTCCATCAAACCCTGATGTCGATTTAACGGGAGATTTAGGTGATATGGCTTTTGTTACCGGTAACGGTGGCGGTGGCGCAGGTAATGATGATGTAGATGACGGAGAAGTAACACTTCTCTCTCCTGTTTTTGATTTAACAGGCTATACCAATCCTGATATTGAATATTATCGCTGGTTTTTCAACGACGGAGGAAATAGCGCACCCGATGATGAATTCAGAATCGAAATTTCAAACGGTGGTGCTTTTGTGACTGTTGAAACTATTACAGACGGAGATCCAAATGAAGGTCAATGGCATTACAATAGTTTTGCTGTAAGTAATTTTGTAAGTCCATCTGCTACCATGCAGATGCGATTCGTTACAAGTGACTTAGGCAATGGGCACCTTGTTGAAGCCGGTTTGGATGGATGGTGTGTTATCGATAATGCAACAAGCGGTCCGGTTCCTCAAGTCGCATTTACTGCAGATCAAACTTCTGATTGTGGTAGCATAACGGTTCAGTTTACCGATAACAGTACCGAAAATCCGAACTCATGGAACTGGGTTTTCCCGGGAGGAACTCCTTCCAGTTCAACTCAGCAAAATCCTGTTGTTACATATAACACTCCTGGCCTTTACGACGTAACGCTGACTGCATCTAATAACAATGGTAACGGAAACGCTGTTACACAAACAAATTATATTGAAGTTTTTGCCTTCCCTTCTGCACCTGCAATAAACGGTGCGGGTACCTACTGTGAAGGACAAAATATTAATGTGGTTAATTCAACCGGAACGAACGTTACATGGTACGATGATTCGAATGGAAATAATACAATCGCAACCGGAAACAATTATACTCCAACAATAAACAGCACCGGTACCTTTACGTATTATGCTTCTCAAACTGTAAATGGATGTGAAAGTCCTTTAGCTTCTGTCAGCATAACCGTTAATCCGGTACCAAATGCACCTGTTATAAGTGGATCAGCAGATTATTGCGATGGCGATCCAATAAATACAATTTCAGCAAGTGGATCAAATATTTCCTGGTACAGTAATTCAAACCTAACCACCAATATTTCGAATAGCACATCGTATAACCCGACTTCCGGTGGTACTTATTTTGCAACGCAAACAGTAAATGGTTGCGAAAGCCCGGCTGGCTCGGCAACTATAAATGTATTTCCAATTCCAAATCCGCCGCTTATTAGTGGCACAACAAACTATTGTGTAGGAGATACTCCGACTGACCTAAGCGCTGCCGGATCAAATATCATTTGGTATTTCGATGCTGCTGCTACTTATCAATTAGGAGTAGGTCCAACATATAGCCCAACCCCGGATGAACCGGTTACATATTATGCAACCCAAACAGTAAATGGTTGTACTTCAGCTACTTCATCTGTTGATGTTGACTTTTTAAGTACAGCTGCTCCTTCTGTAAGTGGTGCAAATACCTATTGTGAAGGTGAAACAGTTAATACCTTAATTGCGACAGGTTCTGATATTAACTGGTACAGTGATGCTTTATTAAATAATAATATCGGTAATGGAAATACCTTAGCTCCTTCCAATCAAAACACAGCTACTTATTATGCCACTCAAACACAATCGAATTGTGAAAGTGATGCAACACCGGTTACCGTTACTATAAACCTATTACCGGCTCTAAGTATTTCTGGTCTGCCGGGTGTAACCTCAAGTGCTACCCCATTATCATTAACAGGGTCACCTGCAGGTGGAACGTTTAACGGTCCGGGTATCATATTTAATGCATTCAATCCGGGTCTCGCCGGACCAGGACAGCATGATGTTACGTATACATATACTGATTCGGAAGGATGTACAAATACAATCGAAGAGAGTGTAGTTGTATTTACCATCTCTTACAGCTTTGTAAATTATAATTTAGGAACCATTAGCCCTTCAAAAGCGAATACGCCAATTATCGAAGAACTTAATCTGTTTCCTGTGCCGGCTAATAATTTTATAAATATTAATATTCCGGATGTTGAAAAAGGAGATTATACATTAACTATTCAGGATCTTCAAGGTAAAGTTTTAATGGAAGAATCGCTCCAAAGCCCATCAGGACAACTGAATAAAACAATGGCAATTGATTATCTCGAAACGGGCCAGTATATGCTTATTTTAAAATCAAATAAAATGATTTATAGAGCTCAGTTTATAAAAAAATAAGATTTAAAAAAAGGAAATAAAAA
>JAHDHT010000017.1:2830-8610 GCA_020631175.1 Chitinophagales bacterium | reverse complement strand
TGATTTATAGAGCTCAGTTTATAAAAAAATAAGATTTAAAAAAAGGAAATAAAAAGAGAGATCATCAATTGATCTCTCTTTTTTATTTAAGACCAATTTTTTTTGAATAAATTTAAACTTGAATTCAACCGTTCAGACATATAAACATTACCTGATTATTCGACTGAGTGCCTTAGGAGACATTCTGTTAACCACACCTATTATTCGATGTCTGAAAAAACAACAACCTGATTGTAAAATATCATTCCTGATTAAAGAAAAAAATCAATCTATTTTAAAATCAAATCCATACATAGACCATATTATCATTTTCAAAGGGAAGTTAAATGAAACTTTAAAAGAAATTCGGCAATCAAATGTTGAATTTATTATCGATTTGCATAACAATTTACGTTCATCGATAATAAAACAACAATTAAATATTCCTGCTGCCTCCTTCCCAAAATTAAATACACAAAAATTTATTTTTACACTGACAAAAAAAAACTACCTGCCCGATTTACATATCGTCGATCGATACTTTCAAACAGTAAAACAATTAAATATTCAGAATGATCAGGAAGGATTAGATTTTTTCATCCATCCTGAAAATGAAATTAATTTAGAAAGGTATCAGCTTCAAAAACATAAATATTATTGCATTGCCATTGGAGCAAAACATTTCACAAAACAAATTCCATCCGAAAAAATTATTCAGTTAATTCGAAGACTCAATTCCAAAATTGTGTTACTCGGAGATAAAAATGATAGCTCAAAAGCAGAAATTATTCAGCAGCATTCTAACGAAAACGTTATTAATTGTTGTGGCAAACTAAATATTGAGCAAAGCGCATCCCTTATCCAACAGTCTAAAGCAATCATCACTCCCGATTCATTATTAATGCATTTAGGGGCTGCTTTAGGTATTCCGGTTTACTCTGTTTGGGGAAATACAGTGCCTGAATTTGGCATGTATCCCTACGCTCCAAAATCGCCGGAAATAGTAAACATCTTTGAAAATAAAGATATTTCCTGCAGGCCTTGTAGTAAAATCGGTTTTAAGGAATGTCCAAAAGGACACTTTAAATGCATGAATGAACTGAAAATGAGTGATTTGTCCGAAATTATTCAAAAAGACGGTTAATTGTAGCTCTAATGTTAAATCCGACGAGGCAAGATTCAAAATTGATCCCTAATACTCTATTATTAAGCTTTAATGTCTTATTTTGTTAAATTAGAATGTTCGATAAACTGTTATGATTTTAGCGATTATGAATAAGCAAATGAGATATCTGTTGGCCGCGCTCTTATTTACCCTTGTTATAGGTAAATATTCCTATGGATCTCACGCGATGGGACTGGATCTTACCTACGAATGCCTGGGCAATAATGAATATGAGTTCACCTTAAACTTTTATCAGGATTGCGCCGGTTTAGTCGACCTTACAGATCCTTCTCTTACTATAAGTTCCACCAGCTGCAACCAGATTCTGAATCTTGATTTAACAGAAGATCTGACTATCTCAGGTCAGGAAGTATCTCAAATCTGTGATGATGAGAATAGTACATGTACCGGAGGTACAATACAAGGTGTGGAACAATATATCTGGACAGGTACAATTACGCTTCCTGAAGAATGCGATGATTGGATCATCAGTTTCAGTGAATGTTGCAGAAATGATGCAATTACAAATCTTGAAGATGCCGATTTATACGATTTATATGTTGAAGCTTTATTAGTAAACACCGATGGATTGTGTAATAATTCACCAACATTTACTTCTCTCCCTGTTCCCTACTTATGTATCAACCAGCAAAACTTCTACAACCACGGTGTATTTGATGTGGATGGAAATACTTTGCAATTTACATTGATCAATCCTATGGATCAGGGAGCTGTTGACATCCCTTACAATCCTGGATTTACTCCGGACATGCCTATAACAACTGATCCGGGTGACTTCAATTTCGATGCGAGCTCAGGTCAGATGATTTTCACTCCAACAATGGAAGAAGTAGATGTAATTACCGTATTAGTTGAAGAATTTGATGAGTACGGAAACTTAATCGGTTCTATTATTCGGGATATTCAAATTATTCTTGTGGATTGTGATAATGAGCAGTCAACACTAGCGGGTGGTATTACAGGTTTAGACCAAACACAAGCTACTTTAATTGATTCAACAACCGTTGAAGTTTGCCCGGGTGCTACATTAGATTTTGAAATTGTTGGTGTTGATCCTGATTCAATGGATACACTATTTTTAAATACCAATCTTGCTTCTGCAATACCGGACGCTGTTTTTACGACAAGCGGTATCAATCCAATCACAGGAAGTTTCACTTGGACCCCAACACAGGATGATATCGGATTAAACTCATTCTCCGTTGTTCTGCAAGATAACTCCTGCCCTATTCCAAGTAGCCAGATTTTCGGTTTCAATATTTTTGTAATTGAAGGAGCGAATGCCGGCCCCGATCAGGTATATTGTAATGCAGGCGGACCTGTAACAATTGTAGCAGCGGGTGGATCAGTTTTTACATGGACTACAGATCAGGCGGATGATGGAATCGTATCTCAATCAGCTAATGGTGATACATTAGTTGTAGCTCCTGATCAAACCACCACCTATTTCCTTGAAAGTAATTTGAATAGTTTTAACTGTCAGCTTTTCGATACAGTTGTTGTAAGTATAGCTCCGGATTTCCCTTATACTGTAACACCTAATTTAGATGTTTGTCGATTTGAAGATATTCAGCTTTCATTGGATGCTGATCCGGCTTTTGGACCATATACCTATTTATGGGATCCGCCGGAAGGATTATCTGATTTTGAAATTGCAAACCCAACCTTAGTAGCAGATCAATCGGTTAGTTACACCGTTACAGCTACTTCTGCGGAAGGATGTGAAATTGTGGAAACCGTAAACATTAATGTTACGGGTGTGGCACCAATTGTGAATCTGGCTGAAGAAATAGAAACACAAATCTGTATCGGTGAAGAAACTCAATTAGACGTTCTAACCTGTTGCCCTGAATGTGAAATTTCTGAATTGCAAACTGGATTTAATGAATCACCATACGATGGCTTCTGGGAAGATGGAAGGATACAATTACTATTTACAGCACAAGAATTAATCGATATTGGATTAACCGGTTGTGCTATTAATTCAATTGCATTTAACGTCTTAGAAAAAAATAGTACGCAACCTTATAGTGGCTTTACTATAAGAATGGAAAATACAAACCTTACAAACCTTCCGGCAACCTTTGAACCTTTAACGAATATAGTTTACGGACCTCTCGCATATGATACTTTCTTAGGATGGAATACACATACCTTTGATACACCTTTTAACTGGGACGGAGCATCAAATGTAATCGTTGAAGTTTGTTTTGATAATTTAGATTGGACATCTGAAGATCCGGTTTCATTCCATTCCACACCTTTCACTTCTGTCGGTAAAGCAGAAACAGATGGGCAAATGGGATGTACTTTAGCGCTTGAAACAAATTCAACAGAACGACCGGATGTTATATTCACAACCGACGGTACAAGCAGTTTAACCACGGCAACAATTAGTTGGGATCCACCGACCGGATTAAACGATCCTTCTATTGTTGATCCAATAGCAAGTCCGACCCAAACAACACTTTATACCATTAACGTTACAGATAACGGTTGTACCGGTACGGATACCATTACAATTTTTGTAACCGATCAAAGTAATTATGTTGCCGGTCCTGATACTTTTGTTTGTAATGAACAAGATGTTCAACTGGCATTAGACGGACCGTTAAATCCGGGCTTCTCTTATTCATGGGATCCACCTACCGGATTAAGTGATCCGAACATTGCAAATCCTATTGCTCAAAATGTATCTGCAGATGCTCAATACATTGTTACCGTTACGAATACGGGTGGATGTGATATTGTCGATACCGTTGATATTACTTTCGGGCAGGCAATAGATTATTTTGTTCCGGAAAATGATAGTATTTGTTTTGGCAATAGTCTTCCTATAAGTATTTCAGGTGGCGATACCTACTTATGGGAACCTGCAACAGGTTTAAGTTGCTCTGATTGCCCTAATCCAATCATTTCAGCAGATACAACCACTACCTACACCGTTCAAATCAGTGATAGTTTTAACGTTGGGGAAGGATGTCCGGTTGAAGAAGAATATACAATTGTAGTAAATCCAAACCCACTAATCGATGCCGGTGAAGATATTACTTTCTTTAAAGGTGATGATGTTTTCATAACGGTTGATGGTCAATTCACCGATTTCAGTTTTAATACCGGATTAGGTTTATCCGATTCAACATCAACCAATCCTCAATATTTATTATTAGAAGATTTCACTTATGTGTTAACCGCCGAAAATGAATTTGGATGTATTGATATTGACTCAATAAATATTCGTTATCTCGGATGTCGTGGCATTGTTGTTCCAACTGCTTTTTCTCCAAATCTGGACGGACAAAATGATGAAATTAAAGTCGTTGATTTAGGTATTGATGAATTTTTAGACTTCACTATTTATAACCGATGGGGTACGCAGGTTTTCACTTCTTCTGATATTACAGAAGGATGGGACGGTATTTACAACAATACAAAACAACCTTTAGGAGCATATGTATATTATGCACGGGTTCGTTGTGACAATGAAATCATTGAAAAATCAGGAAACATTACTTTGATCAGATAGACTAATTGATCTGATAATAAAGTCAAAATACTTGATAAAAGCCCGCATTGTTTTCAATGCGGGCTTTTTATTTATCATTATTGATCAGTGGTAAAATCCTTTAATTTTTCTTAACTTAAGATAGCCTTAACGAATAGAACAGTTGGGGCTTTTTTGTCTGAAAAACTATTATTTTCTCATATAAACCGATTGTATTATGAAAACATTTAAAACCGATCAAATTAAAAATGTAGTGTTGCTTGGGCATCCCGGCTCCGGAAAGACCACTCTGGCTGAGTGTATGCTTTTCGAAGCCGGAAAAATATCAAGACGGGGAAGTATAAATGATAAAAATACAGTATCCGACTTCAGAGACATTGAACAGGACAGAGGAAATAGCATTTTTACTTCTATAATGAATGTCAACTGGAAAGAAAGTAAAATCAATATACTCGATACGCCCGGCTTTGACGATTTTGTAGGGGAAGTTGTTGGTGCATTGAAAGTAGCCGATAGTGGAATCATGGTTTTAAATGCTCAAAATGGAGTCGAAGTAGGTACTGAACTCATCTGGAATTATGGAAAACAATTTAAAAAACCGATGCTATTTGCTGTTAATCAGCTCGATCAGGATAAAGCAGACTTTGATACGACCGTAGATCAGGCCAAATCACGTTTCGGAAATTCTGTAGTTGTAGTTCAATATCCATTAAATCAAGGGAACGGATTTAACTCAATTATTGATGTTTTAAAAATGACGATGTATGAGTTTCCTGCTGAGGGTGGAAAGCCTGAGAAAAAACCTATCCCGGATGAAGAAAAAGAAAAAGCAGCGAAATTACATAATGACCTTATCGAATCTATAGCCGAAAACGATGAAGGCTTAATGGAGCTCTACTTTGAAAAAGGTACGCTTACAGAAGAAGAGATGGCCAATGGATTAAAAGTTTCTATAGCTAAAAGAGATTTGTTTCCCTTGTTTACAGTATCAGCTGCGAATAATATGGGCTCAGGAAGGATAATGGGCTTTTTACATGATGTAGGCCCGGGACCAAAAGATCAGCCATTTAAGGTAAAAGATAAAATGGAAAACCATCCGGTTGAAAATGA
>JAHDHT010000017.1:0-2730 GCA_020631175.1 Chitinophagales bacterium | reverse complement strand
CGTTCTGCTATTGTGCCTAAAAATAGCGGAGACGAAGAGAAAGTGGCAATGGCTTTAAATAAAATTACGGCTGAAGATCCAAGTATAACGGTTGAGCAATCGAAAGAATTAAAACAAACCATTATAAGTGGACAAGGAGAATTACAACTTCAAATCATTAAAACCAAAATGGAAAATGATTACAAAGTTGAAATTGATTATATAGAACCACGAATACCTTATAGAGAAACGATTCGTAAAACCATCAAAACATCTTATCGCCATAAAAAACAAAGTGGTGGTGCCGGTCAGTTTGGTGAAGTACATATGCTCATTGAACCATATCATGAAGGAATGGAATACCCGGCTGATCTCAATGTGAAAAAAGAAGAAAATCATCAACTCGATTGGGGTGGAAATTTAAACTTCCTTTGGTGTATCGTTGGAGGAGCAATCGACGCTAAATATTCCAATGCCATTATGAAAGGCGTTATGGAAAAAATGGAAAACGGACCGATCACAGGTTCTTATGTAAGAGATGTTCGTGTTGCTATATATGATGGAAAGATGCATCCGGTTGACTCAAATGACATGGCATTTAAATTAGCGGCAACACAGGCCTTTAAAGAAGCCTTTACTCAGGCAAATCCTCAATTGCTAGAACCGATTTACGAAGTTGAAGTTTTAGTATCTGAAGATATAATGGGTGATGTTATGAGCGATCTTCAAACAAGAAGAGCGATCATAATGGGTATGGATGCTGATGGGCATTATCAGAAGATAACTGCCAAAGTTCCACTGGCAGAACTTTATAAATATTCTTCTACACTTCGTTCAATTTCTCAAGGAAGAGCTAAGCATAGCAGAAAATTTAGTGAATATGCTCAGGTGCCAACAGAAATACAAAAAGAACTGGAAAAAAATAATCAAGACGAAGAATAATTAATTTTAAAAAATTAAAAAGGGGATCACCTAAGGTGATCCCCTTTTTAATTAAGTATATACGATATTACAATTCAAAAAAAAGGCATTCAATAATTGAATGCCTATATCTTTTTGTTTCGATTAAACTGCTGTTAGAATTTTTTGAGCTGCCTCAAAAATTTCAGTGTTTTCGAGTTTTACAAAGCCTCCGTTTGGTCCTTTTTCATAGTGTATATCAATAGACTCACCTTCTTTATAATGAGCTCCTCCAAAATAATTCCTTACGGTATCTTCATCAATGTTTAACTGCTCTGCAATTTTCTTCATACTGCCATCAGGCAAACTGTCTTTTACTTTTCTAAGTTCTTCGAAAGAGATTGTCATAGGCTATTTTAATTTATGGTTTAAATGTTATTATAAGTTAAACAAAAATTGAGATGGATACAAATGAAAATCAGAAATAGATTAAAATGCAGGCATAAAAAAACCGCTGATTTATTAAATCAACGGTTTTAAGTGATCGCGCTGGGGCTCGAACCCAGGACCCTCTCCTTAAAAGGGAGATGCTCTACCAGCTGAGCTACGCGATCCTGCTATAAAAGCGAATGCAAAGATAATTATGCTTCTCTTATATTCCTATAAAATAAGTGAAAAATTACTACTCTTCTTCGATAAAAACTCCTGTTGCCTCAAAAGCAACAGCAACTTCTGGTTTTGTTATTTTATCGATTTCCGCTTGAGCCAATCCTTCGTCTTCAGCATAATGTCTTAACATTTCAACTGAAGTAGTATCGAAATAGGCATTGCCTTTAAATACAACATCTTTTCCGGCAATATCTTTAGGAACGAAAAATCCATAGTCTTTAAATGTAACACGCATTGGATCGCCATTTCCATTTTTAATCGTCATCCAGCATCCTTTCTTTTTACAAACTGCATCAACCTCGCCTTTTACAACAACCTCAGCCAGTCCTCCATTTCGATTTACGGCATTTTGCATTTGTTGTACATTCATTGCTGATTTTACTTCTTCAAACTTCTCACCGTGGTATCCATCTTCAGAAGAAGCATTACCGGAAGAAGAGCAAGCTGTAAAGATGATTGAGGTACTTAATAATAGGAAAGTATACGCAACAATTTGCTTCAATAAAATATTCATAATGATTAAATTTTACCTGAAATGTAACCTATCGGAAGCTTGTAAAGTTTCGCTTAGCGCATTTTTGTGAGAAAGACTTAATATTTCTCACCAATTCATCTTTAGAACGATAGCCTGTTATTCTACCCGATTCATTGCCACTTTTGTCGATAAATACAATGGTAGGATAGGCATCAATTAAAAATTGATCAGCAACACTTTTCCCATTAGCTTCTTTGTCGATATCAAATTTATAAGGCACAAAGTTGCCATTGATTAAATTGGATACTTCACTGGTTGAGAAAGATTCTCTCTCCATTTTCTTGCATGGTTTACACCATTCAGCCGTAAAATAGATCATCATAGATTTTCCATCCAGCTGAGCCTGTTGTTTGGTTCCCTCATAATTATAAGATTTAAACAATGTCTGAGCTGAGAGTGTACCAATGAGTATTAAAAGGGCGCTAAGTATGGCTATCGAATTTTTCATATTACTGCAAAATTAAATATTAGATAAGTATCGTTAGAATCTGAAAAGTACAAATTGAAACGATCTTATGCACATTTTATTAACAATTACTTGTTAGAAACTCAGGGTTTATAAAATGATACTATAGCAGAGTGATTAAAAGGGAGATTGCCTGTAATTATTGTGTGCAGCATGACCTTTTTGAGTTTGCCCAAAGCCT
>JAHDHT010000241.1 GCA_020631175.1 Chitinophagales bacterium | reverse complement strand
CGCTATGGTGATTTTGAAGACAGCAGTGAAACGATTGATTTTGAAGCTATTGTTGTTTGCAACAGATTTTCTAGTGCATATTCCGGGTTATAATGGAAACAGGCTGACAATAAAACGCAAAAAGTTGTATTATTATGGTATTAAAAAATATCTACCCAATAGGATCAGTTGCAAATGCTGATCTTAACGCTTTATCCTCAGGAATCCATATTTTAAGATTTATAAATAGTTTGAATAATCAGGTTAGCGCTGAGTTGATTATTAAAGAGGGAGGTGAAATTGATCTGCTGTATTATTTAAAGGGAAATACAATATTTGTGAAATAGATAAGTCTAAGCAATTTTCGGAACTCGAATGCTAAAAATACTTCCATTAGGTATGTTATCATGAACAGTAATAGTCCCTTTTAAATGATTTGTAACAATCTTTTTACAACTTGCTAAACCAACCCCTGTTCCTTCAAACTCGCTTTCAGAATGAAGGCGTTTAAATAAGGTGAATATTTCGTCTTTATCTTCATCATCAATTCCAATTCCATTATCTTCTATTTCAAATATAGTAGCGTCAGCTTCATTTTTTGAACTTACATGAACAGTAGGATTTGGATTTTGATTATACTTTAATCCATTATGGATTAAGTTTTGAAAAAGTAACGTCACTTTTGTTTTATTTCCTTGAATCGGATGTAAGGAATCGAAAGTAATCGAATAATTATTTTCATTGTTTTTAAGCTCGTTTGATATTTGTTCAACTATTTCATTGGTATCCAATTCATGACTCTCAATCTTTTTGTCATTTGAAATTCTGGAGAAAAATAAAACCTCATCCACCATTTTCAAAAGTCGGTTTCCACTACTTGAAACGAAATCTGAATATTCGCTTAAACTCTCAAATCTTCCTTCTCTGATGTCTCTTTCAATTAAACCAACAAAGCTATTCATTGTTTTCAAAGGTGCTTTAATATCATGTGCAATTAAATAAGAAAACTGCTCAAGATTTTCATTAGAGGCTTTTATTTCTCTGTTTCGATCTCCTAATTCCTGTATTAACTCTCTATTTTTATTAAAATATACTCTTGTAATATTTTTATAATGATTAAGACATAAATAAAAAACAATAAACGTAACAATTAAAACGATTACACGCTCAACAGGCATATATGCATTAGGATCAAAATTGTAATCAATATTATTTACAATGAAAATTGAAATAATATTTACAGCTAAAATAAAAAGCGTTATTAAAATTGTATCTCTGCTGGAAATAAAAAAACCGATTGTGATTGAAACCAGAATTAAACTAAATAACCCCGCAAAAAATATGTTTCCGCTTACAATGGTCAATGCAAACAACATTAATGTAAATAAAATCACATAACAAAATCGTGATGCATAATAATGTCTTTTATAATTTAAGATCAATGAACATGCAATTACTCCAAAACTACCTAAATAGGCTATATAATCATAAGTAGTCCAGCTTAATGTTACCAGATTTGTAATTAAGGTACTTAACAATGCAATTAGTGTAAATAACAGAATCGCATTATAAGTGCGAAGCGTTGATCGCTTTGCAGAACTTAATCCTTCGTGCACCCCGATAGATAAAAATCTATCTCTTAAATTTAAATACAAGGACTTCACAATAAACTATTAGACGGTAGTACATTTATGATTTGCACACGTACATTTATTATAGTGGAGTACAATGACTTTAAAGAGGATAAAATTAGTATTCATAACTTTGACTTATTGTAATTCTTAATTCCAATTGGAACTATTAAAGTAACACAATTATATGAAGATTTAAAGTCATTCTTATCAAGATTATCGCTTCCTTTAAAAATATCATATGGAGAATTTTAATTATGCATATTATTCTTTTTAAATGAAACTTATAGCTATTTTTTTTATGATATTAAATTTTATCACGAACCAGATTACAGAATGTTTCTAATACATTTACCTTTTTAAGTACTAAATTAAAATTTCCTTGGGATTGCATCTTTTTAAATCGAATTACATTATGATTTATTTTAATACTTTGTGCTGTAATATTTCTTTCATAATTTTACTTACTAAATTTTCAAAGCCCTATATTAGATTAAGTGATTACATATTTTAAAAGCCGTTTAAAATATTTTGAAGTCCACTATGAAGTAAAGAAGTTATTCTAAAAAGGTAAAACTAGTGGAAAGAGACTTTGATAACAAGGCAGTATAGATACAATATTAATTAAATGTAGGGGTGAATTCATTCGCCCATTTAGAGGTTTGAAATTGTTTATTTTACCTTATTTATTTTAGTTTTCACTAATAATTAATTACGTTTCATTTCAACCACCCTTTGCCAACGGTCTGCCTGACTTTTTGGAGGGAGGCGGAGATTTGCCGGGACTTTTGTTTTTTGATTGATTATATTTGGTTATGTAAATTGAATACATAAAAATATTCTGTAAATAAAAAACCTCAAAGCATGAACACAATAACCAAAACCTTCTTAATACTACTCTTAGTATTATTAAGTAACACTCCTATTTCTGCACAAAGCCTCGATACAGACCTGCAACAACTAGTCGATGATACTGCTATTCCCGGTATGGCAGTTGGTATTATAAAAGATAAAGAACTTGTTTATGAAGGCTATTTTGGAATGGCCAATATTCAATCCCAAACTCCTGTTTCAGAAGAAACCAGTTTTATGCTGGCCAGTGTAAGTAAAGGATTTACCCATGCTGCTATTTTAATCTCTGTAGACGAAGGCATCATCCAAAGTCTGAATGATCCGATTAATGATTATTTACCTTTTGAAGTAAAACACCCGGCAAACTCTAATGCAGTTATAACAATCTATGACCTGATGGGACATACTTCCGGTATACGCGATAACTGGGATGAAATGCCTTACCTGCAAAGTGATGATGATTGTACGCCTTTAGGCGAATATCTGGAAAACTACTTAATGCCCGGTGGTAATATCTTTGATGCTTCCCTTAACTATTGGAGCGATGGAGTTGGCAACAACCATTACAGCAATATTGGTTATGCCTTATTAGGATATATCGTTGAGGTCGCCAATGAAATGGATTTTAGCGTTTATATAAGGCAAAAAATACTAGATCCGCTTTGCATGAATAACAGTTCCTTTTTTATAGATGACCTTGATTTGTCAAAAATCGCAATGCCTTATGATGGTGCGGGTAATCCGCTTGGGCATTTTTCTTATAGCGATTATCCTTCCGGCCGACTTAGAGCAAGTCTTCGAGACATGGCTAATTATGGTATTGCGATAATGGGTTTGGGTACTATGGATAGTGTGGCTCTTTTAAGCCCGAATTGGGGAACGCTTATCTTAGCTAATACTGCCGGAGGAGATCAAGGGGTAGCGACTAGTTGTTCAATGGATAAAGATTCTGGCATCGGTGTGATTATTCTGGTCAATTATGCTTATTCAGATATGCCGGGCATACATGGCATCATCCAAACTTATATTGATGACTTTATTGCTGAATCACCTGATGAGTTAACTTGTCATACGATAACAGGCACAAATGATTTAACCGTAAGTCAATTTAATTTTTTGCCTATTCCAGTTGTCAATAAATTGACCATTGAAGGTTCTTTTAATGAAGCTCAAGTGATTATTCATAATATAAGTGGCGCAATTATTTGGCAAGGGGAATTGCCTTCTTCTAACGAGTTAGAAATCGATTATTTACAATCAGGCATTTATACTTTGAGTTTATCGGAGAATGGGCTGGTAAAGCATCATGAGCGTTTTGTAAAAGTGAGGTGAGGATGGGATTATTTAAATTTAAGTACTCATTTAATTAAATAAGTATGCAACAAAAATTCAAAATCAAAGAAAACGGATTTGCAGAAATCAGAAAACAATTAATCCTTCGGCTAGTTTCATTTGGACTTATTGTTTTATGTGGACTTATTGTTTATATATACATTCTATCAACTAATCAATCAGGCGATATTAATACTTTACCTTTTATTCTTCCAATAATAATTGGAGCAGTAATATTTGGCTTGCTTATGGGACTAAGACGGCAGAAGAGCATTTTTAACTCTTATGAGCTGACTATAGATGATCAAAAAATTGTAAGAAAACAAAACATTACTTCAGATATTACAATTTATTTAAATGAGATTGAAGAGATTAAAAAAATTGCAAATGGTGCATTAATAATTAACGCCGGGAGATTAAATAAAACAATCATTGTTCCTGCTCAATTAGAAAATATTGAAACTTTAGAATCAAAGCTTTCAGATTTCAATATAACAACTGCTGGTAGGGAAAAGTCAGTCTTACAGAGCCTAAAGTGGCCTTTATCTGTTCTTACTATTGTTTTAATGTTAGTTCTTTACCTATCGACAAATAAGATTTTAATATCTATATCAGGAATATTACTAACAGCCGGATTAATTTATTCCCAATTCGCAATTCAAAAAAGTAAACATATAGATAATAGAACCAAAAGAGGTGCTTGGATTAGTTTGATAGTAATAATAATTATCGTTTGGATTACCTATATTAAAGTGTTTGGTACTTAGCTGAAATTTCACCTTAAAAATGATGTTTTTTTACTGCTGAATTAATTAAATCTCAACATGAAAAATTCGATTCTTTTCTCAATTTTATTGTTTGTTTTTATTGCTAGCTTTTATCAGTGTACTCAAAAACAAGCAAGCCTCTCCTTCCCTATCCACGTTGGCGAACGGCCGGAAAGTATTACTAAAGGTTTTGAGGGAGATTACTTTGTAACTGTGATGAATGGAAAAGATAAGGGTGATGGAGGAGTGAATAAAATTTCTTCGCTTGGTGTAACACCTTTTTTTCGAGGAGCGGATGAACCTAAAGGGATCGTTTATTTTGATGAGCATTTATTTTTTACGGATGTAAATCGAATCTGGAAAGTGGATGCTGAGGGAAAGGGAGAAGTTTTTGTGGATGAAAATAATTTTCCGGTATCGATACTTTATTTGAATGATATCTGTATCGATGAAAAAAGTAGTGGTTTTTATGTTGCCGATATGGGGAACCGGGAAATAATGTGGGAAGATGATAAAAACTTTATTGCATTAGATGATCCTGTATTGTTTAATAAGACAAACGAGGGTCGTGTTTTTCATATTGATTTGAACGGCAACATTAACATCGCTCAGGATACTTCTGCTTTGATGCCCAATCCGAATGGGGTGAGTATTGATCAGAAAGGTAATTTGATGATCACCGGATTTTTTACGGGTAATATTTTAACTCAGGAAAACAATACACTAAATCCCCTAGCCGGACAGTTTCGTGGTGCGGATATGGTGGCGCAGGATAAGGATGGACATTATTATGTGAGCAGCTGGAAGCTGGCTAAACTTTGGAAGATTGACGGACAAACGATGGAAGTAAGGGTTTTGGTGGATGACCTTGATTCAGCCGCTGATTTTATATTGGAGGAGGATAAAAGACGGATTCTTTTGCCGGATATGTTAAGAGGGAAAGTTTATGCAGTTGATTTGTAAGGGCGAATTCATTCGCCTTTTTTACCGGTCGATTAAAGTCGACCATACGTTCTTGCAAACAATATAAACATCCCAATACCGAAAGATTTTTCGTTGGCG
>JAHDHT010000016.1:20379-32423 GCA_020631175.1 Chitinophagales bacterium | reverse complement strand
ACCTCTAATTCAAAGCTATCACCAGCATTATAAGGTCCGAAAGTCATTAATTGATCAGAAGGAATATTTGCCAGATTTAAAGTTCCGGTAAAACTGTATGCACCAGCTCCCAGATATTCAGGTGAACCTCCGGTTAAACTCACTTCAACCATATAGGTACCGTTATTGGTACAGCTAACAACTTCATTGAGATTAACTGGAGACATTTGAACCAGTTGAATACTATTTGAAGAATATTCATAACATGATTGCGTCCAATCCGGTAATCCGTCATTTCCTTCCGGTCCTACTACTACACTCACATATAAATTAGTATTGTATTCCGGTAACTGTACATTAATTCCATCCATACTCCATAACACAACTTCAATCGGATTGAATTCAGCGTCCGTATGTATCGCATAAGCCAATACAGATCCCGGTTCTACATTCGAACCACTGTTACTGAAATTGAATCCATCTTCCGCACATAGAATATTAACATCACTATCAACGGTACCAGCTTCATTAACACATGGACCTATACCGGTACCGTTATCACATTCATGATCAACAGTTATACAGCTTGGTACAGGGAAACATCCAAGATTATTTACTGCATCATCATAATATTCAAAGCAATAAGTAGCCTGACCACTTTCACCGTCATACAATTCATTCACCTCCCAATCTCCTATTTCTTTGATATATAATTCACATCCAGCCTGAATAAGCGGTGTTGCAATACATCCATCCGAAGAAATTTCGACATCTACATAAGGAGTTAAATCTGAAGGATAAACAGTAATCTCTTGTGGAACGGTACCTATAAGGGTTGTACTATCGTTACAGTAAACCGTCATTAACCAGGTTTGAACCATTGGTTCACAGGTATTATTCTCTACATTAATTTCAGAACTGAACCATCCAAACAATTGTGCCGGTTCCATAACGAACATCGTATCAGGACCTTCCATGGTGATGTATTGATCATTTGAAATACAATCGGTTAATTGCGTATAGAATTCTACCGTTTGGCCATCACATAATCGATCTTCACTAGCTCCACTCTGGAAAATAATACCACAGTTTAATGGATTAATACAATCATCACCATCACCGGCTACTGTTAATGCTCCGCAATCAACATTCATAATATCAAGCACTTCAAAGCTATAATCGTCGTTGTTGTTAATCGGATCACTAATATAAACTCCACCCGAAATAACGGTACCGCTAACGTCATACAAACCACTTCCTCCTTCAATCATAAATACCACTTCATAGGTATCATTTGAAGGATCGCAAAGCAATTCAAGATTAGAGATATATAAAGCAGGATCAACTGAAATTTGTTGTTCACTCATCATACATCCGTTAACCTCTAATGCCACCGTGTACGTGCCTTGTTCTAACCAAACATTATTCATATCCATAAAACTTCCGTCAATCATTAAGTTGAAGTTTTGGTTGGATGGATTATCAATATCAAACCAAACAGGATATGCATTATAAGCATTCGCACTACAGCCTACATCAAAACTATTTAAAGTTGGCATTTCAGGACTTGCATCCAGATAGAAATCAAAAATACATGTTGAGGCAGTATCTAATATTAATACGTTACCATCAAATGCTGCATCCACTAATATTCCATCCGGATCATATGGCATGAAATTTTGACCATCTGTAGAATAATGAATGGTACTTGAATTATTATCCATTTCAAGACTAACGTTAACCATACCGTCTGCATCCGGACAAGAAACCTGAGCTGATGAAACTGCAGGAACAAAATGCGCTTCTACATTTGCTGTTGTTATATTACTAATACAACCGTCAATGTTAGATGACTGTACATAGAAGGTATACATTCCTGAATTAGTAACATAAGCAGTAATATCTAATGAGCTACCCTGCCCTATCGGATTTGATAAACTTGCGTCATTATACCATACATATGTACTACCTGAATTTTCAACCACTGAAATAAAATTCGATATTCCTGCTCCGATGCAAATGTCTTCCTGGTAATTACTTAATTCCGGTCCTGCTACCTCTTCTTCAAGATCAATAGAAAGCGTTAAGCTTTGTTCGCAGGCACCTGAACCAACGGTATAGGTAATAGTTGCACTTCCATCTCCGTTATTTGCATCCGGATATAATACATTATCAATTACAGATTCCCCGCTAAATATTCCGCCTTCTGTACCGGTAACATAATCATCGAGTATAATTGGATTATGATTGGCACATAAAGGACCCGGTAGATTCCATGCCGGATCTAAATTATCTGAGATCGTAATATTGTGTATTTGGGTGGATGTGCATCCTGTTCCTGATCCAACAATGTAGGAAACAGTAAACACGCCATCTGCACCGTTTGAATTAAACAATCCGTAATCTGCATCACCCGGCTGAGCATTATTATTAACTCCATCGCCAGACCAGATACCACCGGCATCGCCTAAGAGATAATCATTCAGATTAATTGCTTGAGAGCCACTACAGAAAGGTCCAGGGTTTGTCCATTCGGCGCTTAGTTGCTCTTCTAAAGAAATAACTAATGTTGCCGATGAAGAACAGGTACCTTGCCCAACTGCATAGACTATTGTAATTGGAGATACTGATGTTAAACCAGTTCCAAGGAAAGTATTTCCTGTAACTCCATTACCAGACCAGAAGCCTCCTTCTGTACCCGTTAGTAAAGTATTTAATTGTAATACTTCATTTTCACATAAGGTTAAATTACTCGTTGAAAGTGAAGCGTTGATATCTGCATCGAACGTAATTGTAAAAGCACTTAAGTCGCTTTCACATGTATTATTACCATTATTAACTATCTGACTTACATACAAAGTTGTACTACCTGGTACATTGAGTAATCCAAATTCTATTGTATAGCTGCTTACACCCTGAGCGTTAGCAATTGGATTTTGATTCTGATCGTAGAAATTAAAGCTTTCATTGATTCCACCAGGTGTAATCGTTGGTAATGCTCCGCCATTTGTGCTACATAATGGAGCAGGATCTTCAATTTGTGGTGCTTCAGGAATCGCATTTATGGTAATTACCAATGGAATTCTATCTGAACTACAATTTGTTGTTCCTGTTGAAGCTTCGCACTCTGCATAAACGGTAATCACACCGTTATTTGAAGTATTTAATGCGCTTAAATCCATTTCAGAACCTCCTACAGGCGCATTGTAATAAGTAACATCGCCATTAGCACATAAAGCCGCAAATGAGGCAGGAACTGATTCACCCTGACATATTGCAACATTCACCGGTTGAGGATTTGAAATCTCATCGGTTACTATAATCGATAAATCTAAAGCCGTTGAACATCCGTCCAGACTTGTAAAGCTTATAGTAGTATTACCAAAACTTAAATCATAGTACGTTCCATTAACACCACCGTTCAAACTTGTAAATATTCCACCTGTTGCTGTTGATAGATAATTTTCAAGATCTACTGTTTGTAAATCTTCACAAAGAACAACCTGAGCGGTATTGAATTGTGGCAATGGTAATATTTCTATCTGATGTTCAATAACAGAAGAACAATTGTTTTGTCCGATTCCATTTTGATCTGAACAATCATTCATTGCTGTATGTGTGATGGTTTGCAGACCCGTCATCGCTTGTGATGGATCGAATGTAGCATTTCCATTACCGAACATTACAATACCCGGCGTGCTTGCTGTCCACATTGAACCTGCAAGACCTCCAAGTACGATAGGCTCATCGTCTGCACAAACAACTAATGGCAAATCGAAGTCAGCATCAGGATTTTCGCAATAGCATAAATCCAGAACTAATGAAGAGGCACCACAATCTCCTACACCGTCTATAGGCGTACCGTTAACGATATATTGAATCGAATAACAATCAGAAACAGGTTCATCAATACCAAATAAACCTCCTGCGATTTCTGCACCGGTTTGTAAATTATACCATGCACCACCTGTTGTTGTATTGGAAGTAAACAATGCATTCAAATCATATAATCCATCATCTGAACAATGATTTACTGCATAACTTTGCAGTTCGGCATTTGAGGAAGAGATAATCTGGAACTCAATAGCTGTGGCTGCACTTTCGCAAGTCATTCCATTTGCTCCGGTTAACACTTCAGTTACCCAGATTGTTGTTGTTCCTTCCTGAGAGAAATCTACATTTAATGCTTCACCATTACATGCATTCACATTTACACAAGAAGAAATAAGTGAACCGGCAGAACCATTCAAATCAGTGTAGAAGTTATAGGTACCTCCACCCGGAGTGTATGCTTCCGGAACTGTACCTACGCAAACGGGAGCCGGATCACTTAAATTAGGTGCCTGAATGAAATCAACAATATTAAATTGCTGAGAACAGGAGTTTGAATTACCACATGCATCCATTATGGTATACGTTCGGATGATACCTTCGACTGCTCCATTAACAATAGTAGTTTCTGAAACATCAAAAGTTAGCAATCCAAAATCACTACAGTTATCACTTACTGTTCCACCCAGTTGTACAAATTCATTAATATCTAAAGCTGCCGGCGGAAGCATATCTTCACTACATAAATCATTTCCTTCTGCACAAGTTACTTCAGGTATTGTTATATCATAATCAAATTGAATCCATTGATCTGCTGTAGTTACATGGCCACATAAATCTTCTGTTGTCCAGATGACCTGTAATGCATTAGCACATTCAGTTAAAGCGCTGATAAAGGTATTATCAACTCCATCTAATTCAATTCCATTTAAAATCATCACATTAGTCAAACCTTGAGTCTCACATCCGTCCAATGCATTCACGCCCGTCATAGCGTCCGTTATCTGTACCTGAAGTTCAGGATAAGAATTAAAGCATCCGATGTTCGCATCTTCCAGACCTGTAATTATAGGTTCACCGTCATCCAGACTGTAATAAATATTCTGACTGAATTCGGATGTATTTCCACAAAGGTCAGTTGCCATCCAGTTTCTCGTTACCTGAGAAACACATAAATCAGAAGTAGAAGAGATATCGCCCATCCATTCTAACGTTGCTCCACATGCATCGAATACATTTATTGTAGTAATGTTTGTGTTATTACTTAATGATGGATTTAATAAATCATTTATTTCATCTGAACTTACACAACCTAAATTAATTTCATCGACTGCTGTAATTACAGGAGCTATTGTATCTGTTGTAAACGTGATTAACTGATCACATGTTAAACTATTTCCACAATCATCAATGGCAGACCATGTTCTTTCAATATTAGTTACACATCCGTTAACCGATACGTTATCTTCAAAACTTAAAACAGCTGCGCATCCATCAATCACATCAACCTGACTTAATAAATTGTCAATTTCTACTTGAGAAGGATTACATCCAAGATCAATGAAGGATTGACATCCGACAATTTCAGGATCAGAGCTATCTAAGGTGTAGTTAATCGTTTGAACAAAGTCTGTAAAGTTACCGCATTGATCTGTTGCACGATATGTTCTGATAATCGAAGAACCACAACCACTATCTGTTGCCTGAACATCTCCAATCCATTCTGTACTTGCTTCACAATTGTCCGTTATCGTAAATTGATTTACATCCGGAAGGATATCATTTACACTCGTGATACATCCAGCATTAATCTCAAACATTGCAACAGCAAATACCGGTGCTTGTGTATCTAAACCATATGTGATTATCTGAGTACAATTGCTTGTATTCTGACAAGCATCTGTTGCTGTCCAGGTTCTTGTTACGGTAAATAAACAATTATCACCGGTAACGATGTCGGTATAGTCAATTGATGAGAAACAGGCATCAGCAGAACTTACTCCTGTAGCTAAATTATCTAAAGCCTGTTGAGCCATTGCAGGAGATTCTAAACAACCTAATTCAATAAATGCAGTACAACCTGCGATTACCGGTTCACCATCATCTAAAGTATAGGAAATGTTTTGTGTAAAAGTAGATTGATTACCACATTCATCTGTTGCTTGCCAGTTTCTGGTAATATTTCCTTCACATCCATCTCCTGTTGAAGAAATATCTCCTAACCATTCTAAGGTAGCACCACAGTTGTCGCTCACTGTCACGCCGTTTATTCCGGTATCCGTACTTAATGCAGGATCTAATAAAGAGTTGACTTCAATATCTGTAATACAACCTAAATCAACTTCTTCAGCTCCCGAAATTAGCGGTGCTTCGTTATCTGTGGTATAAACGATTGTCTGATCACAACTTAAACTATTTCCGCAGGCGTCAATTGCCGACCATGTTCTTTCTATTGTTGTAATACAGCCGCTAACCGTAACGTTATCTTCAAAATCAAGTACTGCTGCGCAACCGTCGATTACGTCGACCTGACTTATCAGATTATCAATTTCGATTTGCAGCGGATTACACCCAAGATCAATATAAGACTGACATCCTACGATATCAGGATTTGAACTATCTAAGGTGTAATAGATTGTCTGAATGAAATCGGTGCTGTTACCACAGTTATCGGTTGAGCGATAGGTACGGTAAATCGTAGTAGCACATCCACTGTCTGTTCCTTCCACATCTCCTACCCATATCGTTTCCGCTCCACAATTATCATCAACAGTGAATTGTGTTACATCCGGAACTATTGCATCAATAGAACTTATACATCCAAAATCGAGTACAGCTTCCGCAATTGTAAATACAGGCGCACCTGTATCGATACTATAAGAAATCTCCTGAGTACAGCTTGACTGATTATTACATCCATCCGTTGCTGTCCATGTTCTGGTAACTGTAGTTAAACAATCATCACCTGAAGTTTGATCTACATATTCAAGTCCTCCCTCACAAGCATCAGCAACACTAACGCCTCCTGCAAGATTTATTAAAGCTGCTGTTACGTCGCTCTGTTCAGCATAACATCCTAATTCAATGATTGGTGTACAGCCTGTAATCACAGGAGCTCCGTCATCTAAAGTATAAGTAATGGTTTGCGTTAATTCTGAACTATTGCCACATTCATCTTCAGCGGTCCACGTTCTGGTAATTACAGAAGCACAATCATCACCAACAGTGCTGATGTCGCCTTCCCACTGTAATGTTGCATTACAATTATCTGATAAAATAATATCAGCGATACCCGGATTTGTGCTGGTATCCGGATCTAATAAAGTATTAGCATCTGCTGCAGTGATACAACCTAAATCTACTTCTTCTGAAGCTGTTATAACTGGTGCTTCAATATCTGTAGTATAGAATATAACCTGATCACAGCTTAACACATTATTACAATCATCAATGGCTGTCCATGTTCGTTCGATTGTTGTAATACATCCGTTAACCGTAACGTTATCTTCATAATCTAACACTGCAGAACAACCATCTATTACATCGACAACAGAAAGGAGGTCATTTATTTCTCCCTGAGTTGGATTACATCCTAAATCAATAAATCCTTCACATCCTACTATTTCAGGATTAGAACTATCGAGTGTATATAGAATTGTTTGAACAAAATCTGTACTATTACCACATTCGTCTGTGGCTCGATAGGTTCTTAATATTGTTGTTGAACAACCACTATCAGTTGCTTCAACATCCGCCATCCATACCGTTTCTGCTCCACAATTATCAGTAACATTAAATTGATTAACATCAGGAATAATGTCATTTACTGAACTTACACATCCAAAATCAATCGTATCGGCAGGTGCTACAAAAACCGGAGCTTCAATATCAAGACTATAGTTTATTTGTTGCTGACAGGTAGATGAATTATTACACGGATCAATTGCTGTCCATGTTCTTGTTACTGTATAAAGGCATTCATCACCTATTGTTGAATCTGTAAATGACAATGTCGATGAACAGGCATCAGCTGTAGAAACTGAGGTTTCTAAATTCGCTAATTGAGCTGTTACTTCATCAACTGAAATTAAACATCCCAAATCGATTATAGAAGTACAACCTGCAATTACCGGCGCACCATCATCTAATGCATAAGTGAAGTTTTGTGTGAAAGTAGATTGATTTCCACATTCATCTTCAGCTGACCAGTTTCTGGTAACGGTGGTGATACAGTCGTCTCCTGTCGAGGTGATATCACCCATCCATTCTAGAGTGGCTGCACAATTATCACTAACACTTACTCCATTTATATCTGCACTACTACTTTGTGCAGGATCTAATAAAGTATTTATATCTGCATCTGTGATACATCCTAAATCAAAATCTTCATTTCCGGAAATTACCGGAGCTTCAGTATCAACGGTGTAGCTTATGGTTTGCTCGCATGTTAAAGTATTATTACATGCATCTACTGCCGTCCATGTTCTTGCTATTGTAGTTATACATCCATCCACTGTAACAACATCGTCAAAATCTAACACAGCAGAACATCCATCAATAACATCCACCTGAGTTAATAAATTATCAATTTGAGTCTGGGAAGGATTACATCCTAAATCTATATCTCCCTGACAACCGACAATTTCCGGATCAGAACTATCAAGTGTATATAAAATAGTCTGCACAAAATCTGTACTGTTTCCGCAATCATCTGTAGCGCGATAGGTTCTTATAATCGTTGAAGAACAACCGCTATCGGTACCGTCTACATCTCCTACCCAATTTGTTTCTGCACTACAATTATCGGTTACATTAAATTGATTTGTATCGGGAACAATCTCACTAACGGAACTTACACATTCAAAATCGATTGTATCTGCAGGTGCTACAAATACCGGAGCTTCGGTATCAAGACTGTAGTTAATTTGTTGCTGACAAGATGATGAATTATTACATGGATCAATTGCTGTCCATGTTCTTGTTACTGTATAAGAACAATCATCACCGGTAGTAACATCTTCAAAAGATAAAGTAGCCGAACATGCATCACCGGTTGAAACAGATGTTTCAAGGTTGGCCAATTGTTCTGTTACTTCAAGTGCAGAAGTTAAGCACCCTAATTCTACCGTTGCTGTACAACCTGCTATTACAGGTGCACCATCATCTAATGCATAAGTGAAATTCTGAGTAAACTCAGCTGTATTTCCACATGCATCTTCGGCCGACCAATTACGGGTAACGGTTGTGATACAGTCATCTCCTGTTGAAGTGATATCACCCATCCATTCTAAAGTAGCTTCGCAATTATCACTTACACTTACACCGTTAATATCAGTACTTGTACTAAATGCTGGATTTAACAGCGTATTTATTTCAGCATCTGTAATACATCCTAAATCAAAAACGGTAGTTCCTGAAATAACAGGCGCTTCAGTATCGACGGTGTAGCTTATGGTTTGTTCACAAGTTAAAGTATTGTTACAGTCATCAATTGCCGTCCATGTTCTTTCTATCGTAGTTATACATCCATCCACAGAAACCACATCTTCATAATCTAAAAGAGCAGAACATCCGTCAATCACATCGACCTGAGTTAATAAATTATCTATTTGCGCCTGAGAAGGATTACATCCTAAATCTATGTCTCCCTGGCAGCCGACTATTTCAGGGTCCGAACTGTCTAAAGTATAATTAATCGTTTGTACAAAATCAGTATTGTTACCACAATCATCAGTGGCGCGATACGTTCTGATTATTGAAGAAGAACATCCGCTATCCGTACCGTCTACATCTCCGACCCATTCAAGATTCGCACTACAATTATCATCGACTGTAAACTGAGTAAAGTCAGGTAATAATTCATCAACAGAAGTAATACATCCAAAATCAAGTTCAGCATCCCCAACTATAAATTCAGGGGCTTCCGTATCGAGACTATAGGTAATTGTTTGAGTGCAGGTCGAAGTATTGGCACAATCATCAGCTGCAATCCATGATCTTACTACTGTATATTGACAATCTGTTCCAGTCTGATCATCGGTGTATTGGATGGAAGAGAAACAAGCATCATTCGTACTCACTCCACTCGCTAAGTTATCTAATTCTGCCTGAGCAATTGTTGGAGAACCTAAACAACCTAAATCAACGGTTGAGGTACAGCCTGCAATTACCGGCGCACCATCATCTAAAGTGTAAAATATTGTTTGTGTGAAATTACTTGCATTACCGCAGTTATCGGAAGCAGACCATGTTCTGGTAATGATGGTTTCACAGTTATCTGAAGTACTGGTAATATCTCCTTCCCAGTTTAAATTAGCTGCGCAATTGTCTCCTACAGTTACACCGTTCACATATACGTTAGAACTGTTTTCAGGATCTAATAAATCATTTACATCGGCTTGGGTAATACATCCCAAATTAATTTCTTCTGCTCCGGAAATTTCAGGACCTTCTGTATCCATACTGTAACTCAAAGCCTGATTACAGGTAACCGTATTACCACATAAATCTGTTGCAGTATATACTCTGCTTACAATCATATTACAATCGTCGCCATTTACATTATCATCAAATGTAACGGTGGCACTACAGGCATCAGTAGCCTGAACAGCCTGAGCAATGTTGTTCAGCGCAGCAGTTACGTCGGTCATATTCGTAAAGCAACCTAAATCAACCTGAGGTGTACAACCGGTAATCACAGGGTTACCATCATCAATTCTATAAGTTATTGTTTGCACTGCCTGACTTGTATTACCACATTGATCAGTTGCCAACCATGTTCTGGTAATGATACTTGCACAATCATCACTTATTGTTGTAATATCACCCGACCATTCTAATGAAGCTGTACAATTATCAGAAACAGTTACACCACTTACTTCTGTATTTGAACTTAAGTTCGGATCAACTAATACATTGACATCTCCATCTGTGATACATCCTAAGTCAATAGTTTCAACCGCTGTAATTATTGGAGCTTCTTCGTCTAATGTATAGGATATCGTTTGCTGGCATGTACTTGTATTATTACATTCATCGGTAGCTGTCCAAGACCGCACAATACTCACCACACAATCGGTAACGGTCGGGGTAGCATCAGTAAAATTGAGGGTTGTTGTACATCCATCATCTGATGAAACTGCACTTGCTAAATTTGCTACATCGGCATCTGCATCTGCAGCAACGGTATAACAACCAAGATCAATTTCAGTAATACATCCGGCAATAACAGGATTAGAATCGTCTAAGGTATAGGTTATCGTTTGTTCGAAATCTTCTGTGTTGCCACAGTCATCCGTTACCCTATACGTTCTTAAAATTATAGATGCACAGCCACTTACAGTTAAGTTTTGATCTGCAATCCATTCTACTGATGTATTACATGCGTCAATTATCGTAAACTGACTTATATCCGGTTCTGTTAATGAGATATCTGTAATACAACCTAATTCGATTAATGCTGTTGGATTATCGAATTGCGGATTATCTCCATCTATTGAATATGTAAATGTTTGCGTGCAGCTATTTGAATTGTTACATTCATCAACGGCTGTCCAAACTCTTGTTGTTGTATAAATACATCCATCATTTGATGTATTATCAATATTTGATAAATTAATAGAACAACCGTCATCTGCACTTACTGCTGTTAAGGCATTATTTAATGCAGCCGTGGCATCTGCCTGAGTGGCAAAGCATCCTAAGTCTACTTCAGCTTCGCATCCGGCAATTACCGGAAGTGATCCATCTAACGTATAAGTAACGGTCTGTATAAAGTCTGTTTCATTTCCACAATCATCTATTGCCCGATATGTTCTTAATACAGTGGTCTGACAAGCACTTTCTGTTGCAGTAACGTCTCCTATCCAAATTACTTCGGCATTACAATTTTCAGTAATTGTAAATTGTGATGGATCAGGAATTGTTTCATTGATAGAACTTACACAATCGAGTTCAAGTGGATTTATTGGATCTACAAAAACAGGAGCTTCATCATCGGTAGTATAGGTAATAACCTGAACACAATTCACTACATTATTACATGCATCTGTAGCCGTCCATGTTCTGTTAATTGTTGTTACACATCCGTTTGTTTGAACATCATCAATATTTGACAATGAAGTATTACATCCATCCGAAACATCAACAAAATTTAAAATATTATCTAATTCAGTTTGAGTTGGATTACAACCTAAATCAACGTTTGCCTGACATCCAAAAATGTTAGGATCAGA
>JAHDHT010000016.1:14049-20279 GCA_020631175.1 Chitinophagales bacterium | reverse complement strand
GCATCAGCATCTGCCTGACTTGCAAAACAACCAAATTCTGTTTGTGCAACGCAACCCGCTATAACCGGAGTTGAATCGTCAAAAATGTATGTTATAGTTTGAACAAATGTACTTGTATTACCACAGGCATCTTCTGCTTCATAAGTTCTTACAATTGTTGAGAAACAACTACTGTTAGTATCGGTAATATCGCCCATCCATGTCAATTCAACTTCACAATCATCTTCTGCAACAACAGTCATTCCCGGGTCAGCAGCTGAGCCCGGCGTAGTTAACGTTAAATCGTTTATACACCCTAAGTCGACCGTTGCAGCCTGATTATCAAAAGTAGGTGCGTCGGGATCATCGGTATACGTTATTGTTTGAATGAAAGAACTTTCGTTATCACAATCATCAGTATATGTAAACGTTCTGCTTATAGTTACTTCACAATCTATTGTATTGCTCACATCACTAATTACAGGAGTTAAACTATTTGAACAATTATCAAAGGCAAACACAAAATTAGAAGTTGTTGCCTGGCTATATTCGGAAGGATCAGGATTACAACCTAACTGGAGATTATTATTTCCTGCTATTGTCGGAGGACTAAAATCATTTGTATAAGATATTGTTTGGGTACATTCATCAAAATTACCGCATTCATCTTCTGCCCGATAAATTCTTGTAATAATCACCTGACAACCCTGGAAGGAAGTAGAAGCTGAGGCTAATGTAACCGTTATATCACCACAAGGATTATCTGAACTTGCTGTTACTTCTGATAAATCTACCGGAGGAATTACCGGTGGATTAGCAGACCCACATTCTGTAATGTTCAAATCCGGTGCACAAGCATCGATTGTAACGGTAGCAATATGGGTTATTGTGAATTCTTGTGTACAGAAAGCTACATTACCGCATGGATCAGATGCACTATAGGTTCTTGAAATGATTTCAGGATCACCGGCACATCCGCTTCCTCCATCCGAAGCATCATCTACATAGTTGAAAACTATATCGGCAGGGTCTGCACAATTATCTGTTGCAGAAAGTAAACTTGTATCGGGAGCAGGTAAGTCATCTATACAGGTTAATGTATTATCAGCAGGAGGGCAAGTTACTACCGGTGGTGTATTATCCGGTTGGAAATTAAAATACTGTTCACAAATTGAAATGTTTCCACATGCATCCTGAATTTCATACTCTCTTACAATGTAAAATAAATCATCAGAACATCCTTCACCGCCCAATTCAAATTCATTAAGAACGGTAATGGTAATAGCTGAAGCATCATCACAATTATCTTCTACAAATCCACCTTGCAGAATAAATTCGCTGACATTAGTAGCGGCAGGTGGAAGAGGATCTCCGCATTGTAATAAGGAATTTGGAGGAGGACAAACACTTGAAGGAAATTCATTATCAACTGCAAAAGCAATCATTTGAACGCAATCTGTAGAATTTCCACACGCATCAGTGAAGGTATACGTTCTGGTTATAATTCTTTGATCACCAAAACACCCACTTCCCATATTATCGCTATCGGAAACAGCGATTGTAATATCATCATCTGGAGAACAAGCATCACCTACTACTCCACCGTTTGCTTCATATTGAGCTACTGACATTAAAGCAGGAGGCACCTCATCTCCGCATACTAAATTCGTAATGTCCGGAATACAAGTAATATCCGGTCCGTCGGTATCTGCATCAAAAGTAAAGACCTGATCACATGAAGTTTGATTACCACAAGCATCAGTGAAGGTATAAGTTCTTGTAACTATTCTTACATCTGCTCCACAGTTTGAAGCACTATTATCGCTGTCGGAGCTCGTAACGGTAATACCTGCATCTGTTGAACAATCATCTTCCACATCTCCGCCTGCAAACTGAAAATCAGCCACTGAAAAAACAGGATCAGGTAATTCAGCATCACAGGCTATACCTGATACATCTGCAAGGCATGCATTAATTACCGGGCCATCTCCGTCCGAGTTAAAAATAAATTGTTGTTCGCATGTAATATCATTACCACATGCATCTGTAATCGTATAAGTTCTAGTAATTATTCTTGGTCCGTCATTAGAACATACTGAATTGCCATTACTTGAATCTAAAAAGGATACTGTAAAGTCAAATGGGTTCGCACTACAGTTATCTTCAATTGATGCACCTGTAAGCGCAACAAAATCATTATATGTTTCAACTCCTTGCGGAAGGATGAAATCACAGGCAAGACCTGACTGGTCGGCAGGACAAGTAACAGACGGCGGTTCTAAGTCAGGTAGAATTTCAAAGGTATGTGTACACTCTGTGCTATTACCACAGTCGTCAGTAACCTGGTAGGTTCTTATAACTTCTCTAATGGTTGTATTACACCCTGCAGCACCGTTATCATCTTCATTTACCAAACTCACTGTTATATCTGCATCTGCAGAACAGGCATCACTAATAGAGGCACCTAAAGCTTCCAATTCTGCAAGAGATGTCGCAGCGGCAGGTAATGCATCTGTACAAATCAATGTATTATCGTTAGGAGGACAAGTAACTACCGGCGGTGTTGTATCCTCAATAATTATTTGCGCTGAACAGTTAACACTATTATTACAATCGTCTGTAACGGTAAAATTAACGGTTAAGCCATTTAGTCCGGCACAATCATAAGCAGGAATTGTTCCTGCCGTATAATCTGAAGTTATAGTTAAATTATCATCGCAATCATCTGTTGCCACTAAAGTAGTTCCTGAAATAGCAGCCGCTATCCATGCCGTTATTTCTCCATCATAATCCTGATCGCATTCTAATACTAAATCAGAAGGACAGGTAGTAATTACAGGATCAGATTCGTCTATAATTTTTATTTGTGCGGAACAAGTGGTAAGGTTATTACAATCATCACTTACCGTAAAGGTTACCATTAATCCTGAATCACCGGCATCACATATTAATGAAGGAATTGTTCCTGCCGCATAGTTTGATGTTATAGATAAATCACCATCACAATCATCCGTTGCAGTTAATGTATTTCCGTTTAGCGCTTCATTTATCCATGCATTTATTTCTGCTGTATAATCTCCATCACATTCTAATATTAAGTCTTCCGGGCAAGCAGTAATCTGTGGTTCAAAATTATCTTCTATAAATATTGTTGCTTCACAAGTATTGGTATTTCCACAAATATCTTCAGCCGTAAAGGTTACCGTTAAACCTCCTACTCCGGCAGTACAACTTACAGCCGGGATAGTTCCGGCGGTGTAATCACTTGAATATGAAATGGTATTACAATCATCAGTTGCAGTTAATGTTACACCTGATGTAGCGTTATTAATCCATGTATTAATAGCAGCAGTATAATCTCCGTCACATTCTAATACCAGATCAGAAGGACAAGAAGTGATGACAGGATTAGTGTCATCGGATGTAGTAATATCAAATGAACAGGTTGAAGTATTATCACATTCATCGGTAACCGTTATGTTTACCGTTTTTGTACTACCGCAAACCATACTTATGGTTCCATCAAAATCGGTCGTAACAGATTGAATTGAGCCACATCCATCCGAAGCAACAAGATTTAATAAGTTTGCATTAACCGCATTTATAGCGTCAGCAGGAGTTGTGCTACAATCGAGCGAAATATCTCCCGGACATGTGTCGATTGTTGGCGGAGTTGAATCAACTGTTCCGTAACTTGAAATACATGAAATCTCGTTCCCTTCATCATCGGTAGCTGTAAATAAATAAGTATAAGTAACTGTATTTCCACAGCCCATTATAGTTGTTTGCAAAGCATTTGTAACAGAAATTGAAGAACAACTTGAGGCATCTACTGCGGATACAGTGCCTAGCCATGCAGTTAAATCTTCAGAACCACATTCGACATTAGTGTTTTCAACAGGACAGTTAATCACCGGCTCATCACAATCTTCAACGATTACTTCAAAATCACAGGAAACTGATTCTTCATCAGGTTGACCCGCATTTTTTGTAACCGTATAAGTAATTAAGTTTGTACCAATATTTAAGGTTGTGGAAACAGAACCGGCTGTAAAAGGTACGGTAGTTGCTCCACTAACGGTATGCCCATAGGTTATTGCACCTGAACATCCAACCGAAAATATGGGATCAAGACCAACAGGCGTATATCCGCATGCTCCTCCCGGAGCGCAAACAGTAACATCCATTGGGCATTCGACTGTTGGGCTTGAGTTATCAATTACTGTAATATCAAAAGAGCAAGAGGTTTGCTGACCACACTCATCGGTTGCTTCATAAGTAATAGTGGTAACACCTAAAGGGAAGTTTGAGCCTGAAGCCGGACCAGCAGTTCTAATTAATGAAGCTATTCCACAATCACTATCAGCGATTGGTACAGTATAGTTAACGATCGGATTACAACCCGGGTCATCACCTGTATTTACGTTAATATCGATTGGACATAAAACAAATTCAGGAGCTGCACTTTGAGCAACATTGATATCAGCTGTACAGCTTACATTATTTCCACAATCATCTTCAGAAATAAAAGTAACGGTCAGGGTACCAGAACAATCAGGAAGATTATTAATATCAAAGTCATTTTCCACTATTAAAGCCCCATCACAAACATCATTTGCTGTGGCAGTACCTAACCATGCAAGAATAGTTCCTTGATTTGTAGGATCACATGCTATAATATCTAAATCTGCCGCAGGACAATTTAAAACAGGTACGGTTTCATCTGTAATTGTAATTCTTGCATCGCATGTACTAATATTACCACAATCATCTTCTACGAAGAAAGTTACGATTAAACCGGTAGCTGTTGCACTATTACATTCAACAGAAGGAAAAGTATTATTGTAATTATTCGTTATAGTAAGAGAGGCATCGCAAACGTCGCTTGCAGAAAGTGTATTACCTGCATTTGCATCGGCTAACCAAGCTGTGATTGCACTAGCATAATCTCCATCACAATTTAAATTTAAATCTGTTGGACAAAATGCAATTACCGGAGGTGTAGAATCTGTTAATATAATATCGGCAGTACAAGATGCTGTATTTCCATTATCATCAGCAACGGTAAAGGTAACGGTAATACCTGTTGAAGCATCGCAATCTAATGCTGGAACTGAACCTGCAACGTAATCGTGTGTAATGGTTAAGTTACTATCTCCTGCATCAGTAGCAATTAAATTAACGCCATTTTCTGCATCTGATATCCATGCATTTATTAAAGCATTGTAATTGTCTCCACATTCAAGATTTAAATCAGGAGCACAAGAAACAATTGTAGGTCCTGCTGTATCTTCGATAAAAATATCCGCTGTACATGTAGCTGTTTGATTACAATCATCGGTAACGGTGAATGTAACGGTCAGATTATCTACTCCATCACAAGCTAAAGCCATTTCAGCGCCAGCAACATAATCATTGGTAATTGTAAGATTTGTTCCACAGTCACCGGAAGCAGATAGTGTTGATCCTGCTGTTGCGAGTGCTAACCAGTTATTAATTTCATCGGCATAATCCATATCACATTCCATTGTAAGGTCTGATGGACATGAAGCGATTACCGGGCCTTCAACATCAAGAGTAAAGTTTCTTGAACAATTATCTGAATTACCACATTCATCGGTTACGGTATAGGTTACTGAATATACTGCACCATCACAATTTGCGGTTCCTGAACTTAATGTTGGAGCTCCTACTGTAACATTGGTTGAAATACTGCAATCTGCAGAAACCGTTACGTCGGCCGTTGTTGCATTTATATCAGAAACACAATTAACTGTTTCATTTCCGGCGACACAGGTAATTTCCGGATCTGTATTTAACTGAAATGTAAATGTTTGTGTACAATCCTGAGCATTACCACATCCATCCGTAGCCCTATACGTTCGTGTAACTATCTTTTGATCACCGGAACAACCTAATCCACCATTATTTGCATCACTTACAAAAGATACTGTAACCGGATTTTCTGAATTACAATTACTTGAAGCTGTTACTAAAGCAATATTTGGTGCCGGTAAAGAGGCATCACATGCAAGTGTTTGACCGGCAGGACAGGAAATAGAAATGTTCACCGGATTTAAAGAAACCAATTGACTACAGGTTTCTGAATTTCCACATTCATCAGTTGCAGTATATTCCATCTCATAAACAGCTCCCGGGCATTCATCAACTCCGGAAACCAAATTAGGACCGCTAACTGTAATTGTTGCAGCATCACCACAATTCGTTATTGCTGTAACTCCTGCAACGTT
>JAHDHT010000016.1:2945-13949 GCA_020631175.1 Chitinophagales bacterium | reverse complement strand
AAATCGAAATATACCCACTCGTTGTAAGTGTTGGCAAGTCCGGGACAAGCAGAAACTACCGTCATACTTTCACCGGGACCACATGGTAATGCACTAATAGGTGTATTATTATTAACAGTACCTTGTGCAGCTGCACTAATATTAGTAGTTGTTCCTCCGGAAGTAACAGTCATATCGACAAAGGTTCCGTTAACTTGGGTTGTCGAAATATTTCCATGCCAGTGCTCCATATATAATCTAACCTGACCGTCAGCTTGTACGCAATAGGCTATCTGTGTGGAGTGTGCATTGATAATTACAGGGAATGCAACTAAGAGTATAGTAATTAGAATTCGACTTAACGTAGAGTTACAACTCATAATCTTACAGTTTAATGAACATCTCTTTGATTGTTTTATGCGGGAAATCAATAGAGATGAAATAAATACCGGGTTTTAATCCGCTTATGTTTATGTGACTTAAATATGTTTGATCCTGAATCAGGACTTTACCATTTATACTTTGGATAGTGAGCGAGCTAAAAGGGAGATTTGAATTTAGATACAGGTAATCAGATGCTGGGTTTGGATAAACAAGCATCTGATTTTGAATTGTTGATTTTATATCATTTATAACATCAAAATTTTCATTCAAAATTATTAGTCCACCTTCTCTGCAGCCAAAAAGCCATTCAGGGTTTGTGTCTCCATTTATATCTTTAACATCTAAATCGGAAAAGGATGGATAAAAGGAAGAAAAATCGTAACTGCAATGAAAGTCTATTGTTTCATCTTCATTGATACTATAAAATTCAACTAAGCTTGTTTCATTGAGAACAACCAGTAAATTTCCATCTGCACCAAACCGCCCAAAAGCTAATGAAGCCTGCCCATAAGGAAGACCATCAATTCTTGTATCAATGTTTCCGAAGTTTTCACTAATTAATTCAAAGGCTATTTGATTTTGCTGACTAATATTTCTGAAGTAGTTTACATTTCCATTTCTTTCTGCAATTAATAAATCCTTTTTACCATCATTATTTATGTCAATTGCTACAGGTTTACTATTTATAAGTGAAACCTCTTCCAAAATAGTTTGCCAATTATTACTTGTATTCGTATTCCAAGCAGATAAAATGGCTGGAGATTGATTTGCTCTTCCTAAAATCAGGTCTTCATTTCCATCCAAATCAAAATCAGCAAATTCGGGTTTTAAATTATAGGATGATGGAAGATTTAAAAAATTAAAGAATGTATCAATAAATTGAAAGCTTGGGTTATTTTCTGTTCCTGTATTAATTAAAGCATAAAATTTAGAGAATCCACTTTCTTGACCTAAACCTTCATTAATGCAAAGAATATCTTGAACTCCATCTGCATTAAGATCCTTAATTTTTAGATTTATATTTTTACCAAAATCATAACTTAAATTTGTAAGAGATTCATTTTCTAAATAAACGAATTCATTTGATTCATTTTTTTCAAAATGAAAAGCAGGAATTGATTCTTCATCAGAAAAGAAAGATTTATAAATAATTAATTCTTCTGTGCCATTTTTATTGATATCACTTAATAGAAAATTGGGTCTTGAAAGAGTAGAAAAATTATACTGTTCTAAAATCTGGTTTTGACTAACAGGATATTCATTTTCGAATATGATGATATGAATAATACCATTAAGGGGATTACCAAGTAATAAGTCAAGTTCATTATCATTATTCCAATCGACAAATTGAAATGTAGGAATTAGATGTAATTGTCGTTGCTGTTCATTTACTGTAAATTGAACGCATTCTCCTTCAAGGTTGATTTCATTATTGTAGAGATTAAATTCTAAATTTTTCCAGCATGAATTCGATTCAGAGAAAGAAGGTAATTGACAATCACCTGTATTTTCGAATAAAGAAATATTTTTACCCAGACTGTTAATTACAAATAAGTCGAGGTCACCGTCTGCATCATAATCTCTGAAAACAGGCGGATCTAAAGGGTCGAAAATATCTGCTGATGCTGAAAATGTAATTAGTGCATCTTGCCCAAATTTTAAAATATTATTTTCATAAAAGCCATAATTTATTATTAAGTTATTATGGTCTTCAAATTTGATTTTGTCTGCGATTCCATCACAATTAAAATCATCAAATTTTTCCCAAAAATTATTTTTTTCTATAGATGAGTGAAAAGAATTGAACGGAATATATTTTTCTTCCTGTTGGTTGTAAATAAAAGATGAAAAATATCCACTCAACATTGATTGAATGACCAAATCATCAATTTGATCATTATTGATATCTACAGCACTTATAAAGGAGGCATCAATTCCGTTTTGGAACTGATATTCAGAAAGCAAGTTATCAGTATTTGTCGTACTTACGTTTAACTGATCGTATTGCTTATTGCATTGCGCAGAGCTATTATAGAAAAGCCATACGAAACACAAGGTCACCGCTTGTCGTAATAAAATTTTCATAACCACCATTATGTGCTGATGGGTCATCACTCCATCAGATTCGAGGGTCTAAATAAAAATTCACATGAACTTAAATTATT
This sequence comes from Chitinophagales bacterium, assembly GCA_020631175.1. Lineage (GTDB taxonomy): Bacteria > Bacteroidota > Bacteroidia > Chitinophagales > JAHDHT01 > JAHDHT01. Next base: position 11,421 of record JAHDHT010000016.1, on the reverse strand, counting down.
TAGTATACCAGAGTTTACGGTACTTGCAGGCTTATGTTCCTTAATTGAAAGGGAAAGAACGATATGGGATTTTTAATATTTTCGTATTCTGTTGATAACCAACAGGGAGACCGTAAATATTAAAAGAAAAAAAATATTAAATAAAATTGAGATTTCAGCTATTTGCTTAGCTAATATGCATTTCTTTAAAATACTTATAGAAGAAAGGAATAGTTTGAATGCCTTTGTAAAAATTAGCTACACCAAAATGTTCATTTGGAGAATGAATAGCATCGCTGTCTAACCCGAAACCGAGTAAAACTGTTTTTAAACCTAATACTGATTCAAAAAGTGCAACAATAGGAATACTACCACCCGACCGTTCAGGTATTGGTTTTTTACCGAAAACATCCTCAATAGCTTTTGCTGCTGCTTTGTATGCAGTAGAATCTATTGGAGTTACAACAGGTTCACCACCATGATGTGGTGTAACTTTTACTTTTACGGAAGCTGGCGCAATTTGTTCAAAATGTTTCTGAAAAAGTTCGGTGATTTTCTCGGAACTTTGATTTGGAACAAGGCGCATAGATATTTTTGCATATGCTTTGGATGGAAGGACGGTCTTTGCTCCTTCCCCGATATAACCTCCCCACATACCATTTACGTCGAGTGTCGGTCTTATTGAGGTATGTTCTTTTGTTGAATATCCTTTTTCTCCATGAACATCATCTATTTCGAGATCAGCTTTATAACTATCTAAATCAAAGGGTGCTTTAGCCATTTCAGCTCTTTCATCAGCTGTTAGCTCTTCCACATCATCATAAAAGCCTTCGACAGTAATATGATTATTTTCGTCGTGTAATGAAGCGATCATCTTGCTTAAAATATTGATTGGATTGGCTACCGCCCCACCGTAAACTCCTGAATGTAAATCTCTGTTAGGACCGATTACTTCAACTTCCACATAACTTAAGCCTCTCAATCCGGTAGTAATTGATGGAGTATCTAATGAAATCATAGAGGTATCGGAAACTAAAACTACATCTGCTTTTAATTTTTCAACATTAGCTTCGAGGAAGGGACCTAAATTATCTGAACCGACTTCTTCTTCACCTTCAATCATAAACTTCACATTACATGGCAGGCTTTCATTACTCAGCATCATTTCAAATGCTTTCAAATGCATATACATTTGTCCTTTATCATCACAAGCGCCCCGACCGTATATTTTGTTATCCTTGATAACCGGTTCAAATGGAGGTGAATCCCATAAATCGTATGGATCGGCAGGTTGAACATCATAATGACCATAGACTAAAATAGTTGGCAAATCGGGATCAATTATCTTTTCTCCATAAACAATTGGGTAACCTGCAGTCGGACATATTTCAACATTGTCTGCTCCTGCGTTGATCATTTTCTTTTTAAGCCATTCGGCTGTTTCAAAAACATCATCTCTAAATTTAGGATCAGCACTTACGGAAGGCAGTTTGATTAACTCGAGAAGCTCGTTTAGAAATCTGCTTTTATTATCTTCGAAATATTGTTGTACGGAAGGATTCATACTGTTTTTGCTTGTACAGCAAATGTACTAAAATGCGTATTTAAATGTTGGAAAAATCTGCTTTAGAGTTTAGAATTATCGATCATGGAACAGCAGCCTATGATCAATTGGTAGATCTCAGAGATCGGGTGTTAAGAAAACCATTAGGACTTGCTTTTACTGAAGCTCAATTGGCTGCCGAGCATGATCAGGTTCATATTGGTGGTTTTATTGGCGATCAGGTTTACTGTTGTCTGGTCATAATTATTGGAGAACAAGATGTTAAGGTAAGGCAAGTAGCTGTTGATGCAAAAGTTCAGGGTAAGGGTTTTGGAAGGATGTTAAATCTTTTTGCAGAAGATTATTGCGTAAAAATGGGTAAAAAAAGATTGTACTGTCATGCCCGTAAAACGGCCATTAAATTTTATGAAGGATTAGGTTATGAAGTTTATGATGAGCCTTTTGAAGAGGTTGGAATTCCGCATCGAAAGATGGAAAAGAAGATTTAATTCTATGAATCTTAAAAAGATAAATATCGTAAAACTGTTATAATGTCAACAGCTACAAAAGATCAGTTATCGGAGCTAAGTGAAAACTGGCATAAATGTAACAGTGAAGAACCGGAAAAAGGAAAAGCTATAGCATTAAATATTCTGGATCTTGCTATTGAATCTAATGACCTTGAGAAACAATGCGACGCCTACAATTATATTGGCATTTATCATTTAAACAAAGGAGAATATATAAACGGCATTACTGAGTTTGAAAAAAGCATTCGAATTGCGGAAGATAATGACTTCATTAGAAAAAAAATATTTGCAGCATCGAATCTTGCTGTTTGTTTTAAATTTTCACAACAATTTGAACAAGCATATAAGACTTTAGCTAAAATTGATTCTGAGCTCGACCAACTTTCAGCTTATGATCAATTAAGAATTAAAATAAACAAAGCAACAACTCTACAATATACAGAATATCATAATGAAGCTATTCAAGATTTTGAGTATTTAGTTAACAATCTCAATGAATTAAAAACATCAACAGAAAAAGGTTATGTATTAACTACTTATTGTGAATACTTAATTTTTGATAATAATTATCTTAAAGCACTTGAATATTGCCTGGAAGCTGAGTCGTATTTAATAAAAGAATCTTCAAGTAGATTTTTAGCAATAAATTATGATTCCTTAAAACAAATTTATGCTTACGGATTAAGAAACCCTGAAAAAGCAATTGAATACGGAATAAAAAGTCTGGAAATTAATAAACGTCTTGATCAAAAACACGGTATTTTTGCGTGTCATATTTCATTACTTGAATTATATACTTACTCCGGTCAATTAGATGAAGCGACAAAAAGTTATCAAAAAATTAATGAGTTAATAAATAATTATAGTCTCGAATCTAGAAAACTCGAAATAAATTTTCTTTTTTACTTAATTGAAACCGAAAAGATAAAGGAAGCAGAGGATTTAATTCTTAAATCTGGCAAATTTGAATATACACCTTATTTAATGGCAATTATTCATTATAAAAAAGGTGAACTAAACACAGGAATTTCCATATTAGAAGAACTTACAAGTTTTAAACCGGAAGATGCTGGACTTACCGATTTAATAAACAGTAAAGTCAATGAATACATTTATCAAATTTTTCTTGATAGCGGCCGATTAAAGGATGCGATAAACTTAATGAGCGATTTGTACCATCAAGAAAAAGAATTATCAAAAAATCAAAGAGCAGCTTTAATTCTGGAAAAACACTTTCAATTTGAAAACGCAAAAAAAGAAATTGAAATAGAACGTTTAAAAACAGAAAAACTAAGCCTTGACCGTTTAAATTCAAGTCTTGAGATGTTTGCATATAATACTGCTCACGACTTAAAACAACCTGCTCGCACACTTAACAACTTGAGTAAATTATTAATGGAAGGAAATATTCCTGATGAAAAAACTCAAAAAGAAATTCTCAGTTTTATTACACAATCTTCTAATCGCATGGTAAATCTGATAGATGATTTATTAAGTTATGCAAAATCAGAAAATAGCATTTTTGACATGCATGAAGTTGATTGCAATCATTTATTAAATGAAATTTTCAGTGAATTAAAAACCCTTATTGAAGAGCATAATGCTAAAATCAATCTTAAGCAATTACCTGTGATTACAGGTAATCAAAAGTATATACGTCTATTATTTCAAAATATAATAACAAACAGTATCAAGCATAAATCTCCAGAGAGAAATCCTGTAATCGAAATTTATTCAAGTAAGGAAGATGATTTCCTTTGTATTAATTTCAAAGATAACGGAGTTGGAGTACCTGAAAGTGAACAGCATAAAATATTTGAGCCATTTAAGAAAAATATAAATTCTTCTACAAATGATGGCACAGGTTTAGGCCTTGCAATTTGTCAAAAGATTATTCAACAACACAATGGAAAAATAAAACTCATTTCTGAAGTAGGTAAAGGTAGCGAGTTTATTTTATGCTTTCCTTTGGCGGAAACTAGAAACTAAGTCTATCGGATCAAGGTAATATTCCCTTTCTTAACAATCGGCACATCTAAGCCTATTCCTTTGGCCTCAATATAATAAGCAAAAGCACCAATCTCCTGAGGCGTACCTTTATAAGTTCCGTCCCATGCTTCATCCATATCACTAGTTTCGAAAACTAATACACCCCAGCGATTATAAATACGATAAGTAATTAATTCCTCAACTTCGAAATAAGAAGGTCTGATTTCATCATTTTGTCCATCACTGTTTGGTGAAAATGCTGTTGGCATATAAATATCAGGTATAGGAATTACGACTACTCTTACAGAATCAAAACCTTCACATCCTTCCTGAGTAGAACCGGTAACCGTATATAATGTAGTTTCCTGTGGTCTTACCGTTGTAATTTGATTGGCAGGATTAAAAACTAATTCGGGTGGACTCCAATTATAATTTCCATTTAATCCGGCTCCGCCTGCCATTAGTATGGAAGTTTCGCCTATGAATATAGTATCATTTTCACCGGCATCAATTGTAGGTGAAGCTAATGCGGCAACAACAATTTGATCGGTGGCTGTACATCCATCTACATCAACAGCTGAAAGTGTTAGAGTTAATGATTGAGAAATATTATCGGTTCCGACATCAAGGCTAATTTCAGGATTCGCTCCAGAATAAGTATTTCCCTGATCATCTATCCATGTATAGGTTAAATCAGGGTCAACATTTTCCGGGCCGATCATTACGGTTCCTTCATTACAGAAATCATAGTCAGGACCGGCATCCACATCAAAAGTGGTAACCTGTACAGTTACTTCATCGGTAGCGTTACAAGCTCCACCAAAAGAAACGTCTACCGTATAGGTTGTCGTAACATCTGGGTTAGCTACCGGATCAGGACAATCATCACAACTTAAACCTGTCGATGGAGTCCATTGATAGGTATCCCCACCTGTTGCATTTAAACTTGCAAACTGACCATTACAAATTAATTCATCAGCGCCTGCATCAGGAATTACTTCCTGAATAACATTAACTGTAATTTCTTCAATTGTTAAACATGCACCTGCATCTTCAGCAGTCAATGTATAAGTAGTTGTAACTGTCGGATTTGCATTTGGAGCTAAACTGGTCGGATCATCGAGATCGGTAACAGGATCCCAGGTAAAATCTACTACTCCAACACTACTTGAAGCATCTAGTGCTACTGATTCACCTCCACAGATCGTGACTTCATCCTGCAGTTGCAGATCAGGTCCATCCGTCACGTTGACCGTTACCTGCTCAATATCGACACAAGGCCCGACCGATCCGCTAACGGTATAGGTTGTAGTTGCCGACGGTGCGGCTATAGGTGTAGCAGAATTAGGATCATCTAAATCCCCAGTTGGATCCCAACTGTAGAGGTCTGCACCTAACGCTTCAAGCATCACTTGCTGACCATTACAAATTGTAGTATCGGTAAAACCTACATCCACCACAATTTGATCAATTAATTCCAGTTCAACAGAATCTGCAACTACACCACAGGTATCAATGATACCTATTATTATCGTTTCTATTCCTTCCGTATCAATTCCATCTACGATTGGTTCTATTACAATTAGTGCGGTTGTATCTCCTGGAAGGATAACAATACTATCCACTAATGCTACACCGGTATTTAAATCAACAAAATCGGTTCCGTTGATTGCTGTACCTCCAATATCAAAACTTAAAACTAAAGTATCGGTTAATGGCTCTGTAATTTCAAAAAGAACAACGCCGTTTACACATCCTTCCACAGCCTGATTAAATCCTTGAACATCTGTTTCAGCATTTACTTCAACTGTATTAGAAGTTAATGAACCTGCTTCGATAAATACACCTGAATCGAGTGCTGTATCTAAATCATCGGCAACAACAATTCTTAAGGTGTAAGAAGCATTTGGAACAATAGCAAACTTGGCTTCAAGCACAACTGTAAATCCGTCATATTGTATAAATGAAGGATCGGCAGGATCGGGAAATTCATTATCTACATAGTAAGCAGCGTTCGTATAATTATTTACATTATTGATAGATACCACTGTTGTAGTTCCTGGTATTAATGCAATATTTTCATTGTTATAAGTTCCTCCACCCGGATCAGGACCATTAATATAAAGTGCAAAAACATCATTGAAGGAACCTACAAATTCCATGTATTCATCAGAGCCAAAAACATAATTAAAGCTGATTGAGTCTGCACAACTTGATTCGATATCAAACTGAATTCCACATGCATCATTTGTACCAAGAACACCCGGAATCTGATCAAGATCAGCATCACCCGGCCATCCGAAATAATAATAGCCGCCACCATAAGGTGGTAAAACACCGGTAAAGCCTCCACTATTATTTGGTCCGGCCGTACCAGTCGCACTTCCTGAAGTTAAAACAACGCCTGCTTCAAGACCTAAATTTGTGGATAAACCATTATTGAAATATCCGGCAGAACTATCGGAACAAGTAAGAAAAGCATTACTAACCTGAACACCGGGGCCTGCTAATAAATTAGCTAATTGATTCGCATCATTTGAATTAGTTACGTCTAATTGGGCAGATACATCACTGATTTGCAGTAGTATAAGACTTAGTGATAATAAGATTAGCTTTTTCATTACGTTGTTATTAGCCCTTTTCCGAAAACTAAATTTAGTGAATATTATCTTTATCGTATCAATGTCAGGTTTCCACTCTGTTCAATATCACCCTCCAGATTAATTCCTTTTGCTCTAATATACCAGGTGTAACTGCCGACCGGTTGCTTAACTCCTTTATATTCTCCATCCCATCCATCCGCAAAATCTCCGGTGTTTTCATACATTAAAACACCCCATCGATTGTAAATTCTGAAAGTTATCAGTTCTTCAATCAAAACATACATTGGTCTGAATAAATCATTTTGACCATCTGCATTCGGACTGAATGCATTAGGCATATGAATTAGTGGTTGCGGTTCTACAAATATTCTCAGTGTATCAAAGCCAACACATCCTTCGGCAGTTGTAGCTTCGACAATAAAGTCGGTTGTTTCTTCTGGTCGAACAAAAGTTGAAGCATTAAATGCATCATTAATATTTGCTGTTGAAGCTCCCTGACCATCTGCTGTCCAAATATAAGTTCCGTCAGCTCCGGCACCTAATGCAGAAATCAAAACTGATTCTCCTGCGAAAATCGTGTCTTGTTCTGTTTGTGCAAGGACGGAAGGAGGACCTGTAAAAATAACAGAGACCTGATCTGTTGCTGAACATGTTCCGGTCTGATCACTTACTTCAAGAGTATATAATGCAGAACTGTTTGGGCCTGCGAATGAAGAAGCATCTACTGTAATATTTGGTTGAGTAGAAACAAGCTGACCTAATTGATCTGTCCACTGATAATTCAAATTTGAGGAAGGAAATTCCGGTCCAATGGTAACAAAGTCATTTTCATCACAAAGTGATTGATCTTCACCTGCATTTGACGCTGTACTAAATACCTGAACGGTGATGGTATCGGTTCCGCTGCATGTACCTCCAATTGTTCCGGTAACAATATATGTTGTAGTACTATCCGGTGAAGCTATTGGATTCGGACAATCTGCACAAGACAGCCCTATTGTTGGTGTCCAGGAAAAACTATCTGCTCCTATGGTTTCGAGTTGCACATCTTCGTCGTTACATAAAACAGCATCAGCCGGTGTAATTTCTACAACAGGTGCATCCGTTATCTCTACCGTTATTGAGTCGATAACCACTCCACATACATCCAAAATTTCTAAAAGAACGGTTTCTGTTCCTTCAAGACTTCCATCTGCACTTGCACTTAAATTAATATCAAATGTTGAGCTATTTGCAGGAATAGTTATCATTGTTGAAAGCGCATTTCCTGTTTGACTATCTACATAATCCGTACCGTTGGTTGCTGTTCCTGAAATCTGCAATTCCAGTGTCTGATCCATCGGATCAGGATTTTCGATTTCGATTTGAATGGTAGCATCAGAACAATCTTCAACCATGCCGTTAAAGCCAGCTACTGTTGAAGTTTGACCATTAAATGAAAACGGTTCAACTACATTTCCGTTTTCAATAAAGACACCAGAATCTAATCCTCCATCCAGATCATCAGCGATAATAAACTGCAATGTATAATTGGAGTTATCGACTAAAGTTGCTGATGCAGTAAGTACAGTGGTAAAACCATCGTATTGTAAAACTGCAGGATCAGTATTTTGAGGAGCTGAACTACCATCACCATTATTTATAAATTCTGTGGTATTATTTGTGTCACTGACAGTTTGTGTAGTAACCGGTTCACCCGAAGGAAGGAGTGCAATATTTTCATCTGCACCTATACCCGGACCGTTAAGAATCATTGCAAATACGTCTGCAACAGGATTAACGGTTTGGAAATATTCTTCAGAACCAAAGACAAATCTGAAATCAATTGTACC
>JAHDHT010000016.1:0-2845 GCA_020631175.1 Chitinophagales bacterium | reverse complement strand
GTAAGTTGAGCAATAAGCTGAACCGGAAGGATGCAAATGATTGTTAGATATGTAAAAAACCTTTTCCTCATAATACGTTACATACAAACGTCTAATTTATCAATAATTGAGGCATTTAGAGCAATTATTAGCTGCTGTGTTAGGCATAGAAATGACAATGCGATTTAATAATTCGGCTATTTTCATCAAATTTGTCATCTAATAACTATCTGGATATGAAAATTGTAATTGTTGGTGGCGGAAATATGGGTAAAACTTACGCTCAAAGTTTTCTTGGTTCACATATCATCAGGCCTTATGATTTAATAACCTTAGAACGAAATGCGGATAAGCATGAAGAATTACGGAGGCATAATATATTGAATATTGAAAAAGACCCCGGAGTTTATCTTGAGAATTGTGATTTAATCGTATTGGCGGTAAAACCACAAGATACGGAAAGCTTGTTTCCGACGATCAAACCATTTCTGAAAGAGCATCATTTGGTTCTTTCTATAATGGCAGGTGTCAAATTGCAAAGTCTTGAGGATGGTTTAGGTATCAAAAAGATTGTACGTGCAATGCCGAATCTTCCTGCTCAGATTGGAATGGGAATGACCGCTTTTACGGCCAATGAAGAAGTAACGAAAGAAGAATTGATTCAAGTCCAGAATTTACTTTCGACAACCGGAAAAAGTATTTATTTCAACGATGAATCTGCTATTGATGCTTCAACAGCAATTTCAGGAAGCGGACCTGCCTACATTTATTACTTCATGGATGCAATGATAAAGAGTGCAATGAGTTTAGGTTTTTCTGAATCTCAGGCCGAGTTATTAGTGTGGCAAACTTTTCAGGGAAGCATTCATTTATTAAATAAAAATACCTTGAATTGTGAGGAATGGATTGCCCGTGTTCGTTCTCGTGGTGGAACTACGGAAGCTGCATTAAATGTATTTAATGATAAAAATTTACACAGTTCAATTCAGGCAGGTTTGAAGGCTGCTTTTGATCGGGCTGTTGAGTTGGGAAACTAGTTTTTAAGTAGCAAGTAGCAAGTTAATTTGAAAAATATTTATTCTAACAAATAATTTTCTAAATCTCCAATTAGGTTTCCGCTTGTTCCGAACTCTTCATATTCTGCTGAAAATAAATCTACAACCGTACCACTAAAATATCTTCCAAAATTAGAGCATACCAATAAGTAACTATCTGTTTCAGGGTAATAAAGCATTGCGTTACCGGAACCTAATGTTGCACCAAAATGCCCTATGCGCACCGTTCCATTACTTTCATGTGTTGTTTGACGGATGCCTTTTCCTTCTGCATGATGTAAAGCAAAATCTAACTTATAGGGAACATAAGTAAGCATATTGTCTAAAGCCGGTTGATTTAAATAATTGCCACTCATTAATGCATAAAAGAAATCAAAATAATCTCTTGGTTTTCCAAGAATGGAATCATGTCCGATATTCATGATGGCAAATTTACGTTCAATCGATTTTACATTTTGCAATGTTCCATCTCCGTAATATTCATTATAGCAAACCACCACTTCCTGTAAGTCGGGAGAATTTACATCAAGATCATAATAGCTGTCATTTAAATTTAAAGGCTGAAACAATTCTTCATAGATTAAATCCACATGATTTTTACCTTCGACTACCTGATCTAAAACTAAAGCGAGAATTAAAAAATTGGAATCTGAATATCTTGATTCTGTTCCCGGCTCAAATTCCAGGTCTTTACCTTTAATAAATTCAAGCATTTCCAAATGTGTGAAGGTTTGTTGTAAATCATCAAAATATTTGAGGATGTGTTCTGCTGTATAAAAATTAGGGATGCCTGATGTGTGGTCTAACAAAAAGCGAATGGGAGTTTGTTCAAATCCTTCCAAAACTTCGAGATATTCTCCTGTTAAATGATCTCCAATGGTTGAATTTAAATCTATCCTACCCTGTTCTGCTAATTTTAAAGTTAAGGCAGCAAAGTACGTTTTTGCCAGGCTTGCGGAATGAAAGTGATGGCAATCGCCAACCGGAATTAAATCTCTTAAGGAAGCATAACCTGAATAAACTTCAGTTATAGGTTCATTTCCTTTTTTATAAATTATCGCTAAACCAGGTATTCCTATATTGGTATACTGATCTGCAATTTCCTGAATGCGATTACTTTGCTTTTCTACTGTGCATTCGATTACGTCTTCAACTCTTTCTTTTTTACAGGATTGGAAAACAATAAAGAGTACAATTATTAAAAGGCATTTATTTTTCATCACCTGCTGAATTTAAAGAGTAAGAAAAACCGATTTGAATAGAAGAGCGTGTTGCGCCTGCAACTAATTTCGTATAAGGTATTTGAACGCCTTCAAAAATTTGTAATTGAATATTAACTTTCTCAGCTATTGCATATTCAAAATGAGCCCCAACTCTAAGTAAAGCAGACGGTATGCCTTTATGTATTCCTGCATGCCATGAAGGAGCATTATTAACATTGTAAACTTCATTTAAATTAAAACTATGCAGATAAGCAAGTCCGGAACTTAAGCCAATTTTAAATTTTTCTCCGATCGGGAATTTTCTTAGGATTGTTCCTCCTAAATAAATACCTGAATCCTGTTCTTTAAAAAAAGATCCTAAGAAGGCATTAAAATATCTGTGCTGTTTATTCTTGGATTGTTTGGTGTAAACTATTTCAAAGCCGGGACCAAGAGTTGGTTGAAAAAGATTTCCAAATGGTAGTCCGATATTATTTTTGGAAAGGCTGATGCCGATACTTTTTTCCTGAGCAAATGCAGTGCTAATTATGAAGATGCTGCATAGCAGAAGCAGAAGTTTTTTCATAATGATCTTTTCTTATTGGTTGC
>JAHDHT010000015.1:27812-32481 GCA_020631175.1 Chitinophagales bacterium | reverse complement strand
CCAACAGATGAAGATGATGCAGTAGTGGTTTATGAACCGGGAGTACCGGGTATCTCGATCGAAAAAACGGCTGTTCCATTAATAATTGCTTCACCGCAAGATGTAACTTTTAATTTTGAAATAAGCAATACAGGAGAAACATACCTAGCAGATATCGTAATTACAGATAATGCAGGTACAGCAAATGATCCTTCCGATGATATAACAATAACGGCTGCTCAATGCGCTGATTTGGCCGGACCAATTGCACCGGGTGAAACGGTAAACTGTTCTATTGAATTAGCAATTTCTGAAACCTTAACAAATGTCGCTTCTGTAGAAGGCTTACCAACTGATTCAGAAGGTAATCCGCTTCCGGAAACGACCCCTCCTGTAGATCAGGATGATGTTACCGTTTCATATCAACCGGGAGTTCCGGCTATTGCAATTCAAAAAAGCGCAGTAACTCCTCTAATCGATGCTCCACAAATGGTAGTCTTTACTTTTGATGTTACAAATGTAGGAGCTACATGGTTAAGTGATATTAGTATTACAGATAATGCAGGTACAGCCGGCGATACATCTGATGATATTACTATCACATCTGCAGATTGCCCTGCTCTTGCTGGTCCGATAGCACCGGGTACAATGGTTACTTGTAGTATTGATTTAATGATCGCAACAACAACAACAAATGGAGCAAGTACTACTGCCACTCCAACAGATCCTGATGGAATACCATTACCGGGAGTTGATGATCCGATAGCACAGGATGTAGCTGTGGTTACTTATGATCCTGGAACGCCTTCATTAAGTATTAGCAAGACAGCATCAGTAAACGAAATTGATAGTCCACAAAATGTTACCTTTGGCTTCGAAGTAACCAATACCGGAGACACATGGCTGACAGATGTTGTTATTGTAGACAATGCCGGAACAATTGATCCTTCAGATGATATCACGATCAGTTCAGCTCAATGTCCTGAACTAGCTGGTCCAATTGCACCGGGTTCATCGGTTTCTTGTAGCACTGTTTTATTTGTAAGCAGTACTATAGTAAATAATGCAGATGTTTCTGCAACACCTTCAGATCAAAATGGAAATCCTCTTCCGGAAACTATAAGCCCTACAGCTTCAGATTCAGTAGAAGTTTTATTTAATCCTGTAATCGACTTAGCCTTAACAAAACAACTTCCTATTGGAGCCCTTAACCGATACGTTCCCGGTGACGATATTACTTTTGAAATTACCGTATTTAATCAGGGATCAATACCATTATATGATATTCTTATTTCAGATTACCTTCCGGAAGGATTACAATTAAATGATGCCGGATGGATGGAAAATGGTAGTCTTGTAAGCACAACAATCGCAGGACCAATAGCAGCAGGGCAGTCAGAAACAATCTCTGTTACCTTTAATATTGTTTCAAGCATTCCGGGTGAATATGTAAATATTGCTGAAATATCAGCTGCCTATGATGCATCAGGTAATTTACAACAAGACTTTGATTCTACGTTTGATATAGATCCTACCAATGATGGAATACCAATCGATAACGCAATTGATGATCCAAATGATGAAGATGATGCAGATATCGAATATTATTTCGTAGACGTTTGGGATTTAGCTTTAACTAAATCATTGGGAGAAAATCAATCTGCCACAGTTTATGCAGGGATGGATGTTACATTCGAAATCAGTATCACAAATGAAGGTTCTGAACCGGTTCAAAACATAACAATTATTGATTATTTAGAATCAGACTTTACATTAAGTCCGAATGATAATAATGGATGGATCAGTTCAGGTAATAACTTAATTAATAATATAGCAGGACCTTTAGCACCCGGCGAAATTGTTTCTATTCCCTTAACAGTATCATTAAATGCTGATTATAATGAAACAATAATTACCAATACTGCAGAAATTGCTTCAGGACAAACGATCGATGGAGTCGCTTATGTTGATTTTGATTCTACGCCGGATGCTGATCCAAATAACGACAGTATTAATGAAGATGATTTTGATGAAGCATTTGTGTCGGTTATTACAATAGAGCCTATTTTTGATCTTGCATTAATTAAAACGAATGGCTTTAACGGTCCGCTTATGGTAGGCTCAACAGCAACCTTTATGATTACCGTTATTAATCAAGGACAAATTGCAGCAAGCAATATTCAAATTGTAGATTATCTTCCGGATGGATTAACATCAATTGATCCGAACTGGACTTTAGTAAATAGTAATTTCTATACAACAATGCTTCCCGGAGTTTTAGCTCCTGGTGAAAGTGTAACAGTAGAATTACAAACTACCATCACTTCAGAAATCTTCGCTGCTGGAACCTTATTAAATGCCGCTGAAATTGTTTCTTCAACTGATGAGCTTGGTGTTCAGCAGGTGGATATGGATTCTCAATCCGATTTAAATCCTTTAAATGATGGCAACACAATGGATGATGAAATTTATGGTGCCGGTGGTGATGAAGATGATCATGATATCTCATTATTCGATGTAATGATTCCGGATTGTGCCGATCCGCTGAACTGTGATGAAATGTTCGTTTGTACTGGTCCAATCCAACAAACACTAATCTGTCCTGATTTTTGTATTCCGGGTGATTTTGAGATTCAGGAAGTTGCCTCATTATTTGATTGCGCAGTTTCAATCGAACAATCTTGTTTCTATTATACACCACTTCCGGGTATGGAAGATTTAGGCCAGGATATTATTACAGTTACAGCTCAAAACCAATTAGGTGAGTGTGTTTCAGTAATTATTAATGTAACTATTGGAAATTGCAGTGGTAATAATCCTCCGGTTATTACTTCATATCCAGAAAACTTATGTACTGCTCCAATGAGCAGCATTACAATTTGTGTTGAAGCAGAAGATCCGGACGGAGATAATGTGAGTCTTTGTGAAGTTGAATCACTTTTTGATTGTAGCATTAATGAAACCGGTGAACTTTGTTTCACTTATATACCTCTTCCACTTCAGGAAGGAACGGATGTGTTAACGGTTGTTGTTTGTGATGATGGAGATCCTTCATTATCAGATTCAGTTGAGATTCCAATTACTATCGGATGTGTTGCACCGAATGCAAACGATGATGTATTATTAATTTCTAATACTGATGCAACTTTTAATACAGTTTCAATTACTGGAAATTCGGTTTACTCTTTAGATCCATTATCTAACGATGCTTTTGTGGATGCCTGTAATCCTGATTTCTCATTAACACAGATTGTTTCAGGTCCTGAAAATGGTGAAGCAATGATCGTAAATGGATTTATACAATACGAAGCTGAAGAATTCTTTACAGGTACGGATAATATAATCTATGAGATTTGTAATAATTGCGGAGCATGTGATACGGCAACTATTCTAATTGATGTTGATCAGTGTGTAAATATTTACGAAGCATGTACCGAACCAATTCAGGAGATTGAAATATGTGTGGAATTCTGTAATCTTGATCAAGGATCAATTCTGGATGTGAATTCATTATTCGATTGTACTATTAATGTAACAAATGATGCTTGCTTCACTTATATCCCACTTCCGGCAATGACCGGAGTCGATTCATTAACGGTTCTTGGAATGGACAGCGATGGTAATGCTGATGTTGCTGTAGTTTATGTTGATGTGGATGGATGTGAAGAATTATTATTAAGAAATGATAATGGTTTAACCTTTGAAGATCAATCTATAACTATTAATATTCTTAATAATGATGATGGAATCATAAATGTAATGGATCCTGAAATTCAGTCTTTACCATTGAATGGTGAAGTTCAGATTAACCTTGATGGAACAGTTCAATACCTGCCTGAAGCAAATTTCAGCGGAACCGACGAATTTACATATAGAGTTTGCGATAACAACAGCAATTGTGAAACTGCTACTGTATCAATTGATGTTATTGATATGAACCCAGGTGGTCCGCAATTAATGAACGATGCCTTTAGTATAGCGCATGGTCAGCAAGATGATTTTGATGTGCTCTTTAATGACATCCATCCGGAAGGAGAAAACATGTATTTAGTATGGACAAGTATACCTTCGAACGGTGAGGCTCAGATATACAATAATACATTGAGATTTACTGCTCCTGAAAACTTCATCGGAGAACAGGAAGTTAGCTATATTTCATGTGATGAATCAGGTAATTGTGAAACAGCAACTGCTTTATTTAATATCTCTGAAAATACTGCTCCATCAATTCTTCAACAATCAAATGAGATTAATACATTATTCTGGAATTTAACGCTAAATGAAAACATCAATGTATGTCTTGAGTTAAATGATGCACAGCAGGATGAAATTTTAAATATTGATTTTGAAAAAGAAGGTTTATCGATAAACCAAACTACAAATTCAATCTGTTTAAATTATACCGCTCAACAAGTTGATTCGGAAATATGGACTATCAATGTTTGTGATGATTTAGGTAATTGTAATCAACTGTATGTGAACGTAAATGTTACTGCACCAATAAGTACTAATATTTTTGATGAGGAGATTTCAAATCTTGAATTAAATCATTACACTTATCTGCCTGGTACCTTGAGCTTGTCTTTTAATCAGGTATTACCGATAAACAGTGCTCTTAGTTTATTTACAATCGAGGGTAAAGAAATTACTTCATTTGCGAACATAGAATCTGATAATACTTTGGATTTAA
>JAHDHT010000015.1:18429-27712 GCA_020631175.1 Chitinophagales bacterium | reverse complement strand
GGTAAAGAAATTACTTCATTTGCGAACATAGAATCTGATAATACTTTGGATTTAAGTGTGAATCAATTAAGTAGAGGTATTTACATACTAACTATACAAACAGAAAATAAGCTGGAAAGCTTTAAACTGTTATTTGAAAATTAATTTTACTACTAGTGTTGGAAAAGGCTGCTTCATTTGAAGTGGCCTTTTTTGTTTTATTGTTCTGTCTGTTTCATTCAACTATTTCTTATTATTGCGCGTTAAATGAAGACTTATGATAGAACATAAACTTTTTGAGCCTTATAAACTGGGAGACCTATTATTAAAAAACCGAATGGCTATGGCTCCCTTAACAAGATGCCGGGCAAAAGATAATATCCCTAACAGCTTAATGGCTGAATATTATGCGCAGAGAGCAAATGCCGGTTTGTTAATTGCTGAAGGTACTTCCCCTTCGCCAAACGGTCTGGGTTATACCAATATACCGGGTTCATATTCTGAAGCACAAATGCAAGGCTGGGCGCAGGTTTGTAAAGCGGTAAAAGAAAATCAAGGACATATTTTTCTTCAAATGATGCATACAGGCAGGGTAGGACATACAGATAATTTACCGGAAGGAGGAGAATTAATTGCACCGTCTGCCGTTGCAAATCCGAATATGATTTCTACGTACAATCTGGGTCGGGTGCCGTATCCGGTTCCAAGAGCTTTGACAACAGAGGAAGTAAAAACGACAATTGACGAATTTACTTTTTCAGCAGAAAAAAGTATTGAAGCAGGTTTTGATGGGATTGAAATTCATTGCGCACACGGTTACTTACCCAATCAGTTTTTAAATCCTGAAACAAATTTACGGGAAGATAATTATGGAGGAAGTATTCAAAAAAGGTGTCGTTTTGTTTTAGAAGTTATGGAAGAAATGATTGCTAAAATCGGAAAGAATAAAACGGCAATTCGTATTTCACCATTTAGTTATTTTGAAAAAAATATGCATCCATCCGAAATAAAAGAAACCTATAAATATTTATTGACAGCATTCAATAAACTCGAACCGGTTTATGTGCATTTGTCTTTTATGGGTGAAAACGAAGATGCTATTTATGATTTATGGAAGGATATCAGAAAATGGTACTCAGGAACAATTATCGTATGTGGTTCTTATACAACAGAAAAAGCAATCTTAGCTATTGATAATAATATTGCCGATATGGTAGCTTTTGGCCGGGATTATATTCACAATCCTGATCTTGAATATCGACTGCAAAATAATATCCCACTTAATGAAGGTGATAAATCTACTTATTACGGCTTAGGGCCGGAAGGATATACAGATTATCCCTTTGCAGAAAAAGTATAAATTATTTTTTTCCGCTTCTTGGATGGAATTCGATAATTGTTTGTCTTAAATAGTCTTTATCGAGATGAGTGTAAATTTCGGTTGTTGTAATACTTTCATGGCCTAACATTTCCTGAATTGCTCTTAAATCAGCACCACCTTCAACCAAATGTGTTGCAAATGAATGTCTGAAAGTATGAGGTGAAACTTTCTTTTTTATTCCGGCCAATAAAACTAAATCTTTTAACATCATAAAAACATATTGACGACTTAACCTCTTTCCGAATCGATTTAAAAAAATTATATCCTCCTCTCCTGATGCAATTTTTTGATGAACACGCACATTCTCTTTATAAAGTATGATATGTTTTAAGGATGCAGAATTAATCGGAACCAAACGTTCTTTATCCCCTTTACCGATTACCTGAATAAAACCTTCATCTACAAAAAGTTTTGATAAGCGTAGATTTACTAATTCAGTAACTCTTAATCCACAACCGTAAAGCACTTCAAGCATTGCTCTGTTACGTTGTCCTTCAGAACGACTCATATCGATCTGATTTATTATTTCATTGATTTCATTCAGGGTAAGAAAATCCGGAATTTTTTTGGGCAGTTTAGGACTTTCAATAAGTTCTGTTGGGTCAGTTTCTGCAATCTCTTCAATCATTAAATATTTGTAAAAGGTTTTTAAACCGGAGATTAATCTTGCCTGTGATCGTGCACTAAATCCAATCTCTGTAAGAAAGATTAATAACTGACTTATATGTTCACTTTGAACCTCTTTCGGAAGCAATTTTGTGTCTTCAGAATTTACAAATGATTGAAGTTTCCTTATATCATTTACATAGGCTTCAACAGAGTTCTTTGAAAGCCCTTTTTCTAATTTTAAATAAAAACGAAATCCTTTTATTGAACTGTTCCAATCCATCCGACAGTGAAATGATGAAAATAGAACAATAATGCGAAAGCAGTTCCCAAAATTCGACTAAATTTGCAAAATGGAATTATTAATTATAAATGGACCAAATTTGAATATGCTTGGGAAAAGAAATCCGGAAGTATATGGTGATCAGGATTTTGATTCATTTTTTAAAGAATTGTCGGAAGAATTGGATGAAATGAAATTAGAAGCATTTCAAAGTAATCATGAAGGGGAAATTGTAGAAAAACTTCAGCTTAGTAAAGCCGATGGAATTATATTAAATGCAGGTGGTTTTACACATACGTCGGTAGCAATTGCTGATGCTATAGAGGCTATTGAAGCACCGGTGATAGAGGTACATATAAGTAATCCTGCGGCAAGAGAACCATTTCGACATACTTCATTAATTGCACCACACGTTGAAGGAAGTATTGCAGGTTTTGGCCTTGAAAGTTATTGGATCGCCATTGTTGCATTTCAGGGTATTATTGATGAAGCTTAAAAACAAAATCTTATTACTACTATTAGTTTGTTTTTCTACTAACAGTCTGTTGGCTCAGGTTTGTGTGGATGAAAAAAAGGATGGAGTCAGTTTTGTATCTCCTTCTAATGATTTTCCTGCAGCTTATTTGTCATCCGTCCATTCAGTAGATGCTGATTGGATTGCATTGTCTCCATATGCATTCGCAAGAAAAGGTCAGCCAAAAATTACATTTGACAGTCGAATGCAATGGTGGGGAGAACGCCCCGAAGGTATCCGAAAAATAATTGAATACGCCAGAGCACAAAACTTGAAAATTATGCTCAAACCGCAGGTTTGGATGATGAATTCCTGGGTAGGAGAATTTGATCTGGAATCAGAAGAAGATTGGATCAAATGGGAAACTGATTATAAACATTTCATTTTAAGCTTTGCAGAAATAGCCGAAGAAAATCAAATTGAACTATTTTGTATAGGAACCGAATATAAAATTGCCGCGGTTAAAAGACCAGATTTCTGGAATGATTTAATTATCAAAGTGCGTAAAATTTATACTGGCGAATTAACTTATTCATCAAATTGGGATCATTACCAGAATATTCCTTTTTGGGAAGGATTAGACTATATTGGAATTAGTGCCTACTTTCAATTGTTAAATGAAAAAACACCAGAAGTATCTGATTTACAGAAAGCATGGCTGAATATAAAATCTGATCTTAAAGCTTTTTCTAAGCTGACTGAAAAGCCTATTTTATTTACTGAATACGGTTATATGAGTTGTGATTTTACAGCATGGAAAAATTGGGAAAATGAGAAAGACCGATCAGCTGTTCAGCTAAATTTTGAAGCACAAAATAATGCCTTCGAGGCCTTATATAAATCACTTTGGAATGAACAGTGGTTTGCCGGAGGATTTATCTGGAAATGGTATCACAACGATGAAGCTCAAAGCAGCTTTAGAGACAAAGATTACACGCCGCAAAATAAACCGGTTGAAGAAATTATTCGACAGTACTACTCCAACTGATACCAACAGTTCTTGCTTTAGTTTAACAATTAGTCTTTAAGTATACAATTAGTGTTACATTGAAACATTAGGAAATTGTTATTTATGTTATATAATATGATTATAAAATATTGATAATCATATATTTGACTTTTTAATATTGATATAAAATGTCTTTTTTATTAGTTTCACATATAAATAGGGTCTTATTTTTGTAATCGTTGGGTTACGGTATGAAAATTTAAACAGAAAAATCGTTTAATATGGGCACTTCATCTTCTGTTATGGGACACCTAAATCCCAATAACCCGAATAACTGTGAATTGTATGAGCAGATAGAGTATAAATCTTTACTTGATTCTTTTCCAATAGCACATACCCTACAAAACATCAAGACTCAAAAGCTTGAATACTTCAATAATGCGTTTAAACAACTATTTAGAGTTCCGGTAAATCCCGGATCGGAGAATCTAGGAAGTTTGATTTTATATAATATTGGTCTTGCTGAATTTAATGGTACTGACCTTGAAATGTGCAGAGGTAAAATTAAAACCTACGAAATGCAATGTGAATTAACAACAATTGATAAATCACCATTATTTGTTCAGGTTACCCGAAATTTAATTCATCAAAATGGTGAACAATACATATTGTCATGTTATAAAGAAATTGAAAACAAAGATGAGTTGATTCAGAATTCAAAATACTCTAAGTACAATTTTGTTTTTCAAAACGCTCCAAATGCCATTGCTATTTTTGACTTTGAACTAAAGAAATATATAGACTGTAACAAAAGCTTTGTTGAATTGTATGGTTATGAGCGAATAGAACTTTCTGAACTAACGGCAATTGATCTTGCATGGGCTTGCGAAAAAATAAAGATTCAAAGTATGTTGAAAGGTATAAATCTAATCTTCAAAAATTAACATCCGGTATAAGTGTTCATTTTAATTCAGAACATAAAACAAAAGGGGGGCAAAAACTAGAAGTAGAAATTATTTTAATTCCTTTCTGGGATGGACCTAAGTTTATGATTAAACAGGTTACGATAGATAAAACCAATCATAATAAACTAAAGGCTGTTCACATTAATAATGAACGCAAAATTGAAAAACTGGAAAAATCAATTAATGATTATCGATTTTCAAATCAGCAGTTGGAAAAATTAGCATACACAATAGCACATGATTTAAAAGAACCACTTAAAACAATGACTCATCTGACCGGTTGTCTGAAAGATATTTGTTTTGATCGACTGATTGATGAAGAAAAAGTAATAATAGATTTGATTCAGAGCTCGGGAAATCGAATGATTGGAATTGTTGAAAATACATTGACACTAGCTAAGATGAATCACGACGGACTTCAGTTCAAATCGGTGAATTTAAAACAATTGATTAATGAAATTTTATTTGATCTTGAGGCCATTTTAAACGAAAGCACAGCAAAAATTTCCTTCAATTATACTGGAATGAAAGATGTATTGATGAACAGATTCAGCGTATATCAATTAATTCAAAATTTAATTAAAAATGCCATAAAATTTGTACCGAAAAAAAAGAAGCCAATTATTAGAATTGACGCCGTAGTTAACGCAGAAATGGTTAAAGTTTCGGTAGCAGACAATGGAATTGGCATAGACCCGCAATATTCTGAAGTTATTTTTGGAATGTATCAACGATTGAATTCGTATAAAGATTTCCAGGGCGCAGGTTTAGGTTTATCTATTTGTAAACGTACAGTAGAAATTCATAAAGGAAAAATATGGGTTGAATCGGATGGAATTTCAGGGTCAACCTTTTTTATCGAGATTCCAAATTATTAATGAGATTCTTGTCTTTTCTTGTAAGTAAATAAGGAGCCTTGTTAAATAAAACAGCTAATAAATTATTTTTAAAATCCCATAGCCCCATTAATTCAAAATCTCCGTTTATTTCGCTTTCTCTTTTGAAGTATTTTAAAAGTAATGCTTCTATTTTTTGATTAGGAATTTCAAGTTCAAATTGAGTACTCTTTTTGTCTAGTTTTAAAAATTCATTCAAAAACTCATACATCTTATAATAGAAGTTTTTAGTAAAGTTTTTCCTTTTAAAAAACCTTCTTGAAATACTTATGAAGTAAGTAGCAGTCTCATAGTCTTTCATTCGAATCAAATTCAAAATATATAATAACAGTTTCCCTTCTGTGCTCTTAGTACGATTTTTATGAATCGCTTTTTGAATACCTTCAATGGGGATTAGTTTCTGGTATAGGTAATTTTGGCCAAACTTTAGTAATACAGCCAGATATATTTTGCCAACAATAAAGTCTCTTGTTAAACGGAAGTTATCCGCTTTATTTTGCACCTGAGTTTGTGGATTTATGATAGCATCATAATTATGATTCTGAATCAGAGATAGTGTTTCAATATTTAATCTTGTTTTTTGATTAAATAAAGAAAGAGCAAACAATGTATCTTTCAAAAAATTTCGCTCTATTTCAGAGTATAAGTTATTTTCAATTTTTTCTTCAAATAATCTTATGTAGGACTTTTGAAAATAAACTTGACATGATAACTCACATCGATAAATAGTGTCAATCATTCTTCCAAACGGAAGAAACGGGTAGTTAAATAATTTTATGTAAAGTGCTGATGCTCGTTTATTTTTATCCGACGCCAGATATAATATTCCGCCAATTCGAAGAATGTAATCTTCTAAAACATCTTCTAGTTTTCCTTCATCAGGAATGTTTGAAATATATTCATCTAATAGTTCCTCTAAAAGAAACTGGTTGTTTTCATATTTATCCATTTCGAGAATAGCCAAACAACCAATATAATGCATCTGATTGTAGATGAAGTTTTGATAATTTAGTTTTTTAAAAGCTTCGCCTAACTGGAGAATCTCTTCAGACTCAGCTTCAGTGCGCATTACAAGAGTAGATAGCTTTAATTGTAAGGCTTCCGTTCGTTTAGCTAAATTAGATCCGGTTATTGAAGAATTTAATGCCTGATCAAGATGATATAATGAATTATTAACCAGATCATTTTGACTGAAATACTTTGCTAACGAAAAATTCAATTCTTCTTTTGAAAGTCCGATAACTTCCTTTTGAATGATCTCATAAAATCTTTTGGCAAAACTTGAAGTGTAATTTATCCCTTCTTCCTTAAGCAGACGCCTGATAGTAGAAGAGCGATATTGCTTCGTTTCAAATAAAATTCCATATAAAGTTTCATAAGACTTAGTCCGAAACTTTTTTCGCTTAAAAAAACGCTTTAGCTGTAAATGCTGTCCTTTATCTAAGTGTTGAACAAACTGATGAATCGTATTTAACAGGCTTTGAGCCATTTTCTATATATTAATACGAAAATGTTTCATAATTGTTAATTACGAATCATTTTAAATGATCTAAAAGTCTAATAAATCCACATCAAAAATTAAAACTTCATCAGCAGGAATTCCAGGAGGAGGATTTGAGCCGTAACCTAAATGTGAAGGAATGAATAATGACGCGCTTCCACCTTTTGAAATTAAAGGAATTCCTTCCTGCCAGCCTAAAATAACTGCATTTAGTGGAAATGAAATGTCATCATTTTCATCAAAAGTACTTCCATCAGTAAAATATCCACGATAGTTGACCGTAACCGTATTTGCTACACTTGGAAATTCTCCGTTGCCCTCTTGAACAATTCGATAATACAATCCGCTCGAAGTTTTTTCAGCACTTAAATTTTGATTTTCAAGGTATTCAAGAATCGTAGCCTCATTCTCCTCCATTATTTTTTTCTCTTTATTACAAGAAGGTGTAAGGCATAAAACTAAAACAAACAATAAGAAATGAACAACTTGTTTAAGCTTCAATTCCGAGATATAATTGTGTTTTATATTTGAATTCAATTTGATCATTTGTACTATATTTTTCATAAAGATATTCCAGTTTTTTAAATAGTGAAATGATTTCAGCTCCTTCCTGAGGACAGTAAGAAGAAGATAGAAGTCTGCCTTTTAATTGTTCGAAGTTAAAGTGCTGTTTATTAACGAATTGCTTTTTGACCAACTTAAGGGGACTCAAAAAATCTGCAATCAAACGATCACTAATATTTCTATGTAAGACTTCTTTATAATTAGAGATTTCTTGCTTTAATAAAGCTTCATATTCAATCTGGAAGGCATCTTCATTATCTCTTGAATTCCACATTAAAAGAATAGCTCCTCCTTTTTTGAGTATTCTGTTAAACTCTTTTTTTGCATTATGTTCATCAAACCAATGAAAAGCTTGTCCTGCAATAACTAAATCTATTTCATCATCTTCTAAACCTGAATGCTCGGCACTTCCATCAATCGCAATAAATCGTTTGTCAGATTTAAAAATAATACTTGATGCATCCCGCATTTCTTTGTTAGGTTCAACACCAAAAACAGTACATCCCAAAGAAATAAATAGTTGTGATGATAAGCCTGTACCGGATCCAATATCCGCAACTACATTGTTAGCATTTAACCCTATTTTGTCAACTAAAAATGAAATGATCTCTTTAGGGTAGGAAGGACGATACTTTACATAATTTTCAACCCGATCTGAAAATCTACTTTTCGCTGTTTCTTTCAAATTGTTTTAATTGATTAAAATATTTATTACCTCTTAAAAAATAATCAATGATGATAAATTGCTGATATCTTCCTGAATTATTTTTCTCAGAAATCTTATGCTTTTCTCTGTTTAAAAAAGTAGCTCTTCTTTTCTTTTGCCAATAAAAAAATTGTGTAAAGTAATCAATATGTGCTTTCGCAATAGCCTTCCAGTATGAAAAAGAACCCATCAATAAAAAACGGTAAGCACTAACAACATCAAGCGCTAATCTTACCGGTAATTTCCACCATAATTGAGCTTCATTTTTATGAAGCATAAATAAATTGTTACGATAATTTAAGTACAATTTATTAGGAGTATTGTAAGGTAATGTTCCTCCTCCTACATGATAAACAACTGAATCCGGAACTACTTTTATTGAATAACCGGCGTTCTTTATTCTCCAGCACAAATCTATTTCTTCCATGTGCGCAAAGAAATCTCTATCTAAGCCTTCAAATTGTTTCCATAAAAATGATCGGATAAATAAAGCAGCACCTGATGCCCAAAAACAATCAATAGTTGAATCATATTGACCCTCATCTTTTTCAATGGAATCAAAAATCCTTCCCCGGCAAAAGGGATAAGCCATTGTATCCAGGAAGCCACCACATGCACCTGCATATTCAAAATGATCTTTCTTATGCCATGATCGAATTTTTGGCTGACAAGCGCCGATTTCTTTATTGGCTTCCATTAATTCAATAATAGGTTCGATCCACCCTGGTTCAACTTCAATATCATTATTTAACAAAACAAAATAATCAGCTTCAACCTGCGACATTCCGGTATTATAACCACCCGCAAATCCTTCATTAGATGAGTTCTTAATTAGTTCTACTTCAGGAAATTCGTTTTTGACAAATGGGCAAATTGCTTCCTCTGAGTTATTATCGATTATAACTACTTTTTTATTAGGATATGAACTGGCTAAAACAC
>JAHDHT010000015.1:0-18329 GCA_020631175.1 Chitinophagales bacterium | reverse complement strand
TCGAACGAGACAAACGAGCCTCTTCACTAATCAATGGATTTTTTAAATCCTTCATTAACATAATACAATTATGGTCAAACTGCTTCCCAATTCCTGCTCCAATTTCCCAATTTGATAAATGAGCAGCAGCTATAATCACCGACCTACATTCTTTATAAAAAGGATCAAGCAATGAGGCATTTTCTAAAACAAAATGTTTTTGAATGCTTTCTTCATTCAATCCGAAAACTTTTATACTTTCTACAAAAATCTGGCTTAGATTTTTATAGAAACCCTTTACGGTTTTATTTAATTCTGTTTCTGAAAAAGCAGGAAATGCATTTCTAATATTATCTTCGACAACTTTTTTACGATAAGCTAAAACCCGATGTAATATAAATTCTAAAAAAGGGGAGAAACCATGCAAAAACCACATCGGCAGTGAAGCCATTGTGTAAATAAATTTTTTAAAAAAATAATAATTTAATCGAACCCTGAAACTACTCTCTTGTGTTGCCGCCACGTACTCTGTTGTCGTTAAAATAATCTATTGCTCGTGCTCCGTAAAAGCCTCTTACATTAGTGTTGTCTAAATCACTGGCATTGTTACTCGCGTCAAATGCATTGTATAATTCATTTGCCCAGCGATCATTTCTAATTTCACCCCGAACCTGAGAATGTAATAAAACATAATTATTCGAAACTTTGTCAGGATTATAAAAAACGAATTTACAATTGCTTTGATTGGTTTCATCTACACTGTAGTAATGCCAGATCTCATATGGGAATGCACCCGGTTCATTATTTACAACTAATTTATCATCTGGAATACCGTACTTTAAAAATACTCTTCCTCGGTCAGTATCATAACCCTTAAATAAAGATGTGCCATATTCTAATTCGACCTGTTTTAAAATTAAAGCATAATCTTTAAATGATTGCCCTGCTAATGCTTGTCCGGATTGGTCGACCCAGAATTTATATAATACTTTTTTCATTGTTGTATCACTGCTTTGAGCAATACTATTTTCAATTAAGATATACTCATTATCTGTTAGCAATGGTAAAATTCCTCCCAAATAATAACGTAATGCATCTGTGTCTAAAGAATCAACAAAACTGTTTTCAATATCATTAGTTGCAAT
The DNA here is from genome assembly GCA_020631175.1 of Chitinophagales bacterium. GTDB lineage: Bacteria > Bacteroidota > Bacteroidia > Chitinophagales > JAHDHT01 > JAHDHT01. The sequence continues at coordinate 17,205 of JAHDHT010000015.1, read as the reverse complement.
TTCATTTTGAGCAATAACTCTTTTTTTATTATTGCGGTAAAATACTTCGTTAATGCTGCTGATCAATTTTTCTTCATCATATAATTCAAGATGTAAAAAATAATTACCGGACATTAAATCCGAAATGTCAAATTGATCTATAATGACATTTAATTTTTCAGGCTTTATTTTTTTTGATTTGCTAAAGCGTTTTTTTAAATAACTTAAATCTACTGAGCTTTTATCTGTAGGAAGGATGTAATACTTTAAGGTGTATTCTTCCTTATCTAATTTGTTTTCAAAATCGTATAACTCAGCATAAAAAGACAGATTTTTTAATGCGGAAGGATAATATGAAATTACATTGGGAACAATATCAAATCCATTTTTAGTAAAATCAGTTTGTGTCTTTGCTGCCTGAACAGATTCTGCTAGGCTAATGAAAGAGAAAAAAGGATCAGGTAAAGGTTCAACCAGATTAATTTCACCGTCTATGGTTTTCTTGTTGCCTTCTTTATTTAAATCCTTAAATACCCATTCAAATTTATATTTCCCAAAATCGGTGAAATAACGCTTTACATCGATTAAGTTAAAATTAAGATCTGTTTTCGATTTTACCCGTTCACTGTTAATTATAAATTTATCCGCTTTTACAATTTCTTCATTCATAAATAAAACGAATGTTGCCTCAATTGCAGCAGCATAACCTTCATTTTCAACCAAAGCAAATTCTACTGTACTTCCCGGGATTAAAATTTGAAATTCCAGGTAACTTTGTTTTTCAGGAGTCAGGTATATTTCTAAATTTGTTTCAGCCGAAATGCCAAACAGATTCCCAAATGAAAACAATCCAAAAATTATAGATAAGTAAACTAACTTCATTGTCTATATTTCAGCAAAAATAAAATAAATTCCATCCGTATTTGAAAGATCAGCGTCATAATCCACTCTTAATTGAATTAACTTATTGGCCATCCCTTTCAGTTGCTGCTTTGATAACGAATCATAACAGGGTAAATTTTAATCTGGATGGAAGATTTATTAAAGCATCTCACCGAAATCGTTGTCAGGTTGCAGGCCCAAATGGCAAACTCATTCTTTCTGTACCACTGCGTAAATTCAATTTGAATACACCTTATCAAAACATTGAAATTGCTTATGATGAAGCCTGGAGAAGACAACATCTAAGAACAATTCAGAACTCTTACAAAAAGGCAGCATTTTATGAATATTATGAAACAGATATTAGTGATATATACTCAAAAAAATATCAATTTCTGTGGGAGTTAAACATGGCTATACTGCATATGCTTAAATCCTGGAAGGTAATTACTTCAGATTTCAATGTACTTAACAAAGAAACAACTAAAGAAGATTTTATCTTTTCCAATTATGAGGGTCAACACAAGAAATTTCAGGCTTTAGAGGGTTTCCAGCAACCGAATTACTTTCAATTATTCGGCAGCAAAAATCCGTTTATCCATAATGCGGCGGTGCTTGATCTGCTTATGTCTGAGGGGCCGCAAACTCAAAGTATATTAAAGAATGCTTTTCAAATTAATTGCGGGTAAATTAAAGTAATATTTCATGGAATAAGTCTATTTTTACGCCACATGAATAAATTCAGATTAGCCGGCTTACTAACTATATGTTGCTTGTTTTTCCTTCCGCTACAAGGTCAGGATACATTCGAGAGTGTTGTTATTGACGTCGGGAATTTGGGTTTATCAGTAACTAACGTAGGTACAATCGGTAGACCTGATGTACGTAACGACCCTCAGGGCGATCCAAGTTTTGAATACCCTTTAAACTCCGGAATTGAACACCTTTTTGAAGCAGGGCTTTGGATTGGTGCTAAAGTTGATGGTCAATTGCGTCTTACAACAGGTGCCATCGATGCCACTGCAGGTTATTTTACCGGAGGCTCAGGCTTTGAGTTAACACCACAATCAAGTAATTCTCTTAAAGAAAGATCTACACTAACAGAAAGTTCTTTTTTCTCGATTGATGCCGTTTCGCACCAGGATGTTGTGCTTAAATTCACAGATAGCAATACCATAGTGCCCGGTACAAGCATTCCGATTCAGGATCATGCAAATCCTTTAGATGCAGATATTACATGCGAAGCCTACGCATGGAATTTTTCTTTTGCAGACTTTTTTGTAATCTTGAATTATTCAATAACCAACAATAGCACCGCAGCATGGGATTCTGTTTATCTCGGACTTTGGACGGATTTAGTAGTACGTAATGTAAATGTAACCACAGAATCAGGCGTTGCATTTTTTAATAAAGGCGGCGGCGGATTCTTATCAGAATATAATGCACTCTATGCATTTGATGTTGCCGGTGAGCCTGAATTCACATCTTCATATGGTGCAAGCCAGTTTTTAGGAATCGAATGGAGAGATCAGTTCTTTCATCCTTCCAATGCAGACTTGTTTACCAACCAAGGTTTACCTGCACCCGAAGTCCATGCAAATTTCTGGAATTTCAGAACTTTTGACGGAACCGACTTTAGCGCACCTTTTACCGTAGATGGTCAATTTGTTGAAGATGTCGCCTACGACAAAATGAAACAAGGCCTCGATTTTTCCATTCCTACAATTAGGGAGGATGTTCAAAATCCAAACAACAGAACTCAATTGCTGTCAGCAGGTCCTTTAGTGGAAATAGCTCCGGGCGAAACCGTTAATTTTGCACTTGCGCTTGTAGCAGCAAAACAATTATCAACCGGTGCAAATACAGGCCCGGAAATGGATACAGAATTTGCCAGAACTGAACTGGTTGAACACTTGGGCTGGGCGCAAAGAACGTTTAATGGAGAAGATTTAAATGAAAATGGACTCCTTGACGATGGTGAGGACCTGAATGATAACAATCAACTCGACCGGTATATCCTTCCAGAACCACCGGCAACACCAAAAGTGCATCTTGAAGTCAACAATAATGAAGTAGCAGTATATTGGGATAATGCAGCAGAATCAAGCGTTGACCCCATCTCAAAAAAGGAAGATTTCGAAGGTTATCGCGTCTATAGAACTGAAGTAGGAGACGATTTTAGCTTAGATATGATTGGTGAAGCTGAATTAGTGGCTCAATGGGATACAGAAGGCAACTCAATAGGATTTAATAACGGATTTGATAATATCACTTTATCACAGCCGGTTCAATTTGAAGGAGATGAAACCAACTACACATATAAGTTTACGAATACTGGTTTACTGAATGGTTGGCAATATCTATATATCATAACTTCATTTGATCAGGGCGATGCTGATTTAGGACTTGGGTCTTTAGAATCTTCATTCGTTGCGAATGCAAAACGTGTTTTTGTAGGAACACCCGCTACAGAAGATCCCGATCAGTATCCGGTAGGTGTTTATCCAAACCCATATAGAATTGAGGCAGCCTGGGATGGTAGCTCCGCAAGAACCAAGAAGATTCACTTTTATAATCTTCCACCAAGATCTGAAATCAGAATTTATACGCTCGCCGGTGATCTGGTAGCCGAATTAAGTCATAACGCAGAAGAATACATTGGGCAGGATATACAATGGTATAGTGATTTTGGCGGGGCAGAAAATCAACGCATCTTTCCTGGAGGCGAACATGCCTGGAATCTGTTAAGTGAAAGTAATCAGGCAGTAACACAGGGTTTATACCTCTATACAGTTAAAAACTTAGATAGCGGGCATGTCCAGAAAGGACAATTCGCCATTCTTAAGTAAGAATCCAATCTTTTCGCTCCCCTTTTCGTATGTCAATATATGCACTGAATTGACAAGATCGGCTTATTACTTTTGAATTTTTCATATATGAAATGATTGTAATAGATTTGTATTTCTGCGAACCGACCCCTATCAGTAAAAAGCAACGATAACAATGATAAAAACGTCTTTTTAAAGATATATCAAGTCCAGATGAAACAACGTCACATATACCTATATATTATATTAATTTTCTTTCTTTATAAACAATCTGAGGCTCAGGTAGTCATCAACGAAATTGTCGCAAGTAACGATACTATGTTACTCGATGAAGATGGTGAATATCAGGATCTTATTGAACTTTTTAATAAAAGTAATAGCCCGGTAAATTTGTTGGATTACTACATAAGTGACGATATCGGCAACCCTTATAAATGGCGTTTTCCGAATGTTACCATTCAAGGGCAGAGCTATTTGACCTTATATGCAAGTGGAAACGACAGAGCTAATGTAGTAGATCACTGGGAATTAGCGGTAAGAGAAAATGATACCTGGAAATATACCTCCGGAAATCAATTGTATTTTGATTGGATGGATCCCGGATATAATGATAATGGATGGAGTTCAGGACAAGGAGGATTTGGAAATGGTGATGGTGACGATAATACAAGTATTAATTCGGGACATGTTTTTTTAAGACATGAATTCAATATCATTGATAAAGAAGTGATTGCTAATCTTGTATTGGCAATGGATTATGATGATGCATTTATAGCTTATTTGAATGGGAAGGAAATCGCCAGATCGGGTAATGTAATGCTTACGCAAACTTCTTTAGGTATCGAACACGATGTTTATGGTTCAGAATGGGAAGCACAAGTTTATTCGGGTGGAGATTACCCTAACTTTTTCATCAATGAAGAATTAACCGATGATGCTTTAGTTACAGGAACCAATGTATTGGCAATTGAAATTATTAATTTCGGTAGAACAACGGGAGATTTAACAGCAAGACCATGGCTATTTGTCGGGCTTGAAGATAACTCTTCTAATTACGATAACCCTCCTGGCTGGTTTAATCCACCAACTGCATTTTTACATACAGATTTTAAACTTTCAAGAACCGGAGAAACGGTTTTATTAACGAATAGTTCTGGTATTGTAATCGATCAAACAACCTACAACTTTTTAGGTTTTAACCATTCATATGGTCGTTTAAATGATGGTACCAATAACTGGATGTATTTCGACTTTCCTACACCGAACGCAACCAATAACGGTTCAACCGGATACATGGGTTACGTCGATGATCCGGTAATTAATCAGGCTGCCGGATTTTATAATGGGGCCGTTAACGTTACCGTTAATAATTCCTTCCCGGGGGCAACACTCTATTATTCATTGGACGGAACAACACCTACAACTATTTCACCGGTATATAACGGTGCGGTTAACATATCTACAACTAAAGCATTTAATGTAAAAGCTTATGCACCCGGATTTTTACCCAGTGAAGATATTGCAAACACCTACATTATAAATGAACCTTCAACAGTAAATACTATTGCCATTCAAACAGACCCGGTTAATCTCTGGGATAACGATGAAGGAATTTATGTATTAGGACCGAATGCATCAACTAGCTATCCGTATTTTGGTGCAAACTATTGGAACGATTGGCAAAAAAGAGTGCATGCTGAGCTATTCAATAAAAACGGTAATACAGATTTTGAACAGGATGCAACAATTAAAATATTTGGCGGATGGTCGAGAGCAAGACCTCAGAAAAGTTTACAATTCCGAGCTAAAAATAGATTCGAACAAGGACAGTTTGATGCTCAGATTTGGGACGATCTGAATATTTTTTCAACTAAGAGATTTACAATGAGAAATTCCGGTAATGACTGGAATAGCTCTATGCTCAGAGATGGTGCAGTTCATGAAATGTGTGAGTTTGTGATGGACCTTGATGTAGGATATTTTCAACCCGGAATTCATTTTATAAACGGTGAGTATTGGGGCGTAATGAATTTCCGTCCACAATTAGGTAAATATTACCCAAAAGAGAAATACGGTTACGATGAAGATGAAGTAACCATTATGGAATTCATCAATAACACCACGCAGCAAGACGGACGGGGTGAGTCCAGGCTGATGGATAAAAATAATGCTTATCGGGAATACATGGATTTAGTCCATTTTATTTTCACCAACAATATGGCTGTAAATACCAACTTTGATTTTGTCGATGACAATCTCGATGTCTCAAATTTCAGAGATTCATTTGCGGCAAGAATTTATATGACCGTTACTGACTGGCCTCAAAATAATATTAAATTCTGGAAGCCAAATTTTGGCGGGAAATGGCGATACATGATGAAAGATATGGATGGTGCATTCTCTCCTTGTGGTGGAAATATGATGCCGCATGCAACAGATAATAATCGTGGAGTGCACGCAATTATGTTCGACCGTATGTTAGATAATGCTGATTTCCGTGTTGGATTTGTAAATCGCTATTGCGATCTGGTGAACACAGTTTGGGAACCTCAAAGGTGTAAAGATGTAGTCAATGAACAGGCAGCTTTAATGGCACCTGAAATTGAAAAGCATTATGATCGTTGGGATGGAACAAAAGACATAAATACTTTCAATAGTTATATTAATTCTTATCTCACTTTTTGTGAAACACGACCAGATTGTACTTTCGATAATTTTCAAACTTATTTCAGCTTCCCGGAACAGGTCCAAGTTTGTTTGGAGATTAATCCTCCCGGAGCAGGTTATGTTAATATCAATACCATTTATCCGGAAAATTATCCATGGTGTGGGACTTATTTTGAAAATAATCCAATTGATATGACGGGTATTCCAAATGTTGGCTATCAGTTTTCACATTGGACTTCCAATAGCCATAACAATAACGACAATAATGAATCAATAAAAGTAAATGTTAATACAGGAGACACTTTTACTGCTCACTTTGTTCCAACCAATAATGTTCCTGAACTAGTCGTTTCGGAAATTAATTATAATCCATCGGATGGATTTGACAGTGGTAACTGGATTGAATTATATAATAATGGAACAGCTGATTTACATTTATCTAACTGGACTTTAAGTGTAGCTTCATCTGCAAATACCTTTACATTTCCTCCGGGTACTGTAATTGCACCGGGTGAATATCTGGTAGTTGTTCAGGATAATATTTTCTTTACCAGTACCTATCCTAATATTCCGAATTTTGTCGGGTCTTTTTTCTTCGATTTATTAAATAGTGGAGACCAGATTTTCTTCCATGATAATCTTGGAAACCTTCAACATTCGGTTACTTACTCAAGTTCTCCTCCTTGGGCGGAAGGTCCCGATGGTAAAGGCTATACCTTAGAAAATGGAAACTATGGTGGAAATGAAAATCAGGCTTCTACCTGGTTTGAAGGATGTATTAAAGGATCTCCGGGTGGGCCATTTATTGATTGTTCAACCATTTTCCCTCCTGTTACTTTTAGTGAAATCAACTACGATTCCTGTCCTCAATACCTGGCAGGTGACTGGGTTGAATTACACAATTATGGCAACACACCAATTGATGTTTCAGGATGGACCTTCAAAGATAAAAATGACGATAACTTCTTTACCATTCCTACAACCACAATTATTCCTGCTAATGGGCATATCGTTCTGGTGCGTGACTTGTTTCAATTCCAGGCCGTATATCCAACCGTTACAAATGTTGTAGGTCCATTTGGATTTGGTTTAGCTTCGGGTGGAGAGTTATTAAGACTTTACGATGAAAATGATGAATTAATTCTTTTAGTTGATTACGATGAAGATCCACCATGGCCTACAGAACCGAATGGTCAGTGTTATACACTCGAGTTAGAAGATCCACTTGGAAATTTAAGTGATCATGAAAATTGGTTTGTTGGTTGTGTGGCAGGTTCACCCGGTGAAGCATTTACGCCTTGTATTTTACCTCCGGAACCTGCATTTGAATCAGATCGAATTGCAGGATGTGGCTCAGTAGTGGTTCAATTTGAAGACTTATCGATCAATGAACCGGATACCTGGTCATGGTCTTTCCCGGGAGGTACTCCTTCAACATCAAGTGCGATAAATCCAATTGTTTCTTATAATACACCTGGTACATATGATGTTACTTTAACCGTAACCAATTATGCCGGTACAAATACTATAACCGTTAACGATTATATTACTGTTTTTGTAATTCCTGATTTAACCATTAACACGACCGACGTTCAATGTAACGGTGCGGGTGACGGTACTGCAACAGTAGTTCCTTTGTCCGGAGATGCACCATATTTTACTGAATGGCAAAATGGAGAAACCGGTACAACTATAAGTAACCTTACACCAGGATCCTACAGCGTTGAAATTACAGATGCTAATGGTTGTAAAAATACCACTTCCGCTGTTATTGGTCAACCGACTGTATTGTCAGGTTCCGGAACTTCCACTTCATCGACTTGCGGCAATAATAACGGTTCAGCTACAGTGAGTCCAACCGGTGGTACGGCACCTTATTCTTATCAGTGGAGTAACGGTCAGGGTGGCGCTACTGCAACAAACTTATTAGCTGCAGATTATTCGGTAACTATAACCGATGCCAATGGATGTCAGCATGTAGTTATGGTTTCTGTTGATGATATAGGTGCACCATCTGTAAGTGTAAATAAAAATGATATTGGTTGTTATGGAGAAAATAATGGATCTGCTTCGGTTGGCATTAACGGCGGTACACCACCATTTTCTACCTTGTGGAGTAATGGTACAACCGGTACGGTAGTCAATGCTTTAATAGCCGGCACCTATACCGTAGAAGTTACAGATAATAATGGCTGTGTTGCCACTCAGAATTTTGAGATTCTTCAACCCGATTTATTAGAAGCTTCAGCAGATGATTCGAATAATACATGCGGAGATCCGAACGGTACTTTAATAGCAAATCCAATTGGTGGAACACCACCTTACTTTTATAACTGGAGTAATAATCAGGTTGGTCAAACAGCAAGTAACCTAGCTTCGGGTACTTACACCGTTACTGTAACAGATAGTGAAGGATGTAATACAATAACCTCTGCAGCAGTTACAAATATTCCGGGGCCTACCGTTTCATTAAGTGAGAATATTGTAAGTTGTTTTAACTTCAACGATGGAGCAGTTTCAGCTGCATTAAATCAAGGTACTTCACCATTTACATATCAGTGGAATACAGGAGCAACAACTCCAACAATTTCAGCATTAGGTGCAGGAACGTATTCTGTTATTGTTACTGATGCAAATGGTTGTACCGACACAGAACAAATAACATTAACGAATCCGCCTTTACTGGAAGTTTCTTATACTACTTCTCCATCCGAATGTGATGAAGACACCGGTGTGGGTTCAATAAATCCGGTTGGTGGTTCTTTGCCATATAGTATTGTATGGGAAAATACCGATACAACAGATGTGAAATTTGAATTAGCCGCAGGAACCTATAGTGTTACCGTTTACGATGATAATGGTTGTTTTGAAGACCTCGTTGTCGTTGTTGACAATACACCTTCACCGGTTTTAAGTACGAACTCAACAGAAGTAAGCTGTTTCGGTGGAAATGATGGTACCGCTACCGTTATTCCATCAGGAGGAAATCCTCCTTATACTCAGGTATGGTCTTCTGGTTCAAATAACCTGACTGCTACCGCTTTACCTGCCGGAACCTATAGTGTAACCGTTACGGATGCTAATGGTTGTGAAACCGATGCCTCAGCAGAAGTTACTGAACCTTTAGATATTTCAATTACCGGAACTACAGTAAGCACGACTTGTGGATCCGATAATGGATCAGCAACAGCGATACCATTTGGTGGTATACCTCCATACACTTATTTATGGGATACCGGGGCTACTTCTAGCACCATCACAAATGTTGAAGCTGGTGCTTATTCTGTTACCGTAACAGACGCCAATCAATGTAGCGATACACAAACGATCGCCATAAGTAATATTAACGGTCCAACCGTTGCAGCATCAAGTACTGATGCTTCCTGTTTCTTTGGAGTTAACGGTAGTGCTACAGCGGATATTCAGGGCGGAACTCCTCCATATAATGTACAATGGGATAATGGACAAAGTGGCGTTACTATAAACGGCCTTGCTGCAGGAACCTATACAGCTACCGTTACCGATGCTAATGGTTGTGTTAATTCAGCTTCTGCTACCGTAAATGAGCCATCTATAATTAGCATAAACAATAATGTAATTGATGCAACATGTGGTGAAGATAATGGTCAGATATCTGTATCTGTTTCCGGCGGTACCTCACCTTATTTATATAGCTGGTCAAATGGAAGTACTTCGACAACCATAACAGATCTTTCTGCAGGTAATTATGTTTTATCTGTAACCGATGCTAATGGTTGTGTAATTTCTAATTCAATTGCTGTAAATAATATTCAAACGGCAGTAGTTTCAATAGACGCATTTACCAATTCATGCTTTGGTGGTGCAGATGGTTCTGCAGTAGCAAATGTTTCCGGAGGTAGCGCTCCATATATTTATGCCTGGTCTAATGGTGCAACAGGTCCAAGTGCAAACGGTCTTGCTGCCGGTAATTACAGCGTTGAAATTGTTGATGCTAACGGATGTTTAATAACAGAAAACTTTTTAATCACAGAACCTTCAGAAGTTGTAGCAGATATTGTTACAGTTTCAACTACTTGCGGCTATAGTAACGGGACAGTTACAATTGTTCCGGACGGAGGTAATCCTCCGTTTAATTATTCGTGGGATAATGGTTTAACGACTCAAACCGGCGATAATCTTCCATCAGGTACATATGTAATAAGTGTAACCGATGCGAATGGATGTAAAAATAGCTTTACGGCGAATCTTGAAAATATTGACGGCCCTGAAGCTGCACTTACAAGCACAAATGTTTCTTGTTTTGGAGGAAATGACGGAACAGCAACAACCGTAGCAACAGGTGGTACAGAACCTTATTCCTATTCGTGGAATAACGGTCAGATCAATCCTACTGCAGGTGGACTGTTTGCAGGTACCTATACCGTTACCGTTTCCGATTATAATGGCTGTTTAGTTACTGAAAGTATTACCATTTCAGAACCTACAATGATGAATGTGGTAACAAGCTCTACTAATTCAACATGTGGTGATAGTAACGGAACCGTTTCTGCAAGTGCTGTTGGAGGAACACCGCCTTATACTTACGATTGGTTTAATGGTGGAACAACAGCAAACCAAACCGGTTTACCAAGTGGATCGTATACGGTCGCAGTAACAGATGTTCTTGGTTGTGTTTTTTACAGCACAACAATTGTAGAAAATATTAACGGACCTGAAATTGAATTTTCAGAAAGTGATGTACTTTGTAATGGAGGTACATCCGGTCTTGCTGAAGTAACTGTAAATGGCGGAACGGCACCGTTTAATTATACCTGGTCTAACGGACAAACAACAGCAATGGCATCCAATCTTTCAGCCGGTACCTATACCGTTGAAGTAACAGATGCAAATAATTGTCTTGCTGTAGAAGATGTAACGATAAGTGAACCTCTTCCATTTAATAACGATATCATTGTAACTGATGCTACCTGCGGCGATGCAAATGGAATTGCTGAAGTTAACCCGGTTGGAGGTACCCCTCCATATGCTTATCAATGGAGTAATGGTCAGATAAGTCAGTTGTCATTTGATTTATTATCCGGTACCTATTCGGTAACTGTTACAGATGCGAACAACTGCTCTTACGATTCGGAAGTTATTGTTGGTAATGTAGACGGAGCAGAAGTTGAAGTAAATACTACAGATGTACTTTGTAATGGAGGAAATTCCGGAACAGCTGCATCTGTTGTGAATGGAGGAACAGCTCCATTTACCTATCAATGGAGTAACGGTCAAACTACACCAAACGCAAACGGTCTGGCATTAGGTAGTTATGAATTAGCCGTAACAGATGCCAATAGTTGTATTACTGTTTATCAATTCAATATTGGCGAACCAACAACATTAGCATTACAGGAAAGTTCTGCTGATGCTATTTGTGGCAATGCAAACGGTTCAGCTACTGTATTTCCTTCAGGAGGTACTGGTCCTTATGAATACATATGGTCAAATGGGCAGGAAGTACAAACAGCAGTTAACCTTGTAGCAGGCTCTTACACAGCAACCGTTACAGATGCTAACGGATGTACTGCAGAGATAACAAGTGGAGTAAGTAACTTTGGAGCTCCGCAATTAAGTACAAACTTTACTGATGTAAGTTGTAATGAAGGAAACGATGGAACAGCAACCGTAAATGTAGATTCAGGTAATGGTCCATTTACGTTCAGTTGGTCTGATGGACAAACAAATGCAACTGCAACAGGCCTTCAGGCTGGTATATATAATGTATATGTTTCAGATGCAAATGGATGTGGAACGATAACATCAGTTGAAATAGGTGAACCTTCAGAAATGGTATTATTCACCGATGCAACAGATGCTGTTTGTGGAAATAATGATGGAACAGCAACCGTAATTCCTTCCGGTGGGGTAGGGCCTTTCACTTTTAATTGGTCTAATGGTCAAACATCCTCTACAGCAGTAAACTTAGCTGCAGGAACCTATAGTGTTACCGTTACTGACGCACAAGGGTGTACAGTGAACTCAAACATAATTGTTGCTTCAGAATCAGGACCTCAGGCTTCGATAACAACAACCGGCGCAAGTTGTGCAACAGCCAACAACGGAACAGCAATCATAGCTGTTAATGGTGGAAATGCACCTTATGCCTTTCAGTGGAGTAATGGCTTAACCGGTTCTGTAGTAAGTGGTCTTGCAGCCGGTAATTACACCGTTACAGTAACAGATATTAATGGATGTACAGACGTAGAGACATTCTCTATCGATGATACAAATAATAATGCGAGTGCAAATGCCGGTTTTGATCAGGAACTTTGTGATGGTGAAATAGCAGTGCTTTCAGCTACGGGTGGAGTCGAATTTATTTGGTCTCCCGCAACAGGATTAAATAATCCATTTATTTCAAATCCGATTTCCAGCACAGATCAAACCATAACCTATACCGTTACTATAACAGATGTTAACGGATGCGTCGATACAGATGATGTAACCGTAACGGTTAATCCGCCTGTATTGGCTGATGCAGGCGAAGATGTCACAATTTGTGAGGATGGAACCACTACCTTAAATGCTTCGGGAGGAGTTTCTTACAGCTGGTTCCCGATAACAGGTCTTTCAGATCCGCTATCTCCAAATCCAACTGCTGCGCCGGATCAAACTACCATCTATACCGTAACCGCTACTGATGCTAATGGGTGTTCTTCAATCGATGAAGTTACTATTGAAGTGGGAGAATTGTTAAATGTAGATGTTACAGATAACCAGACAATTTGTATTGGTACTTCAGCACAGCTGAATGCTTCTGGCGGAGTGAATTATTCATGGTCACCATCAACCGGACTTTCAAATCCTAATATAGCTAATCCGATTGCCAATCCGTCCTCAACTACAACCTATACGGTTAACGTTAATGATGGGGTTTGTACGGGTTCTGCACAGGTTACAGTTGAAGTTGTTCCTGTTCCAATTAGTGCAAATGCCGGTGTAGATAGTAATATTTGTTTTGGTGAATCGGTAAGTTTAAATGCTACCGGTGGTGAGAATTATTCATGGACACCAACTGCAGGATTAAATGACCCTGCTGTTGCTAATCCAATCGCCAATCCAACTTCAACCACAAGCTATACCGTAGTTGTCGAAAATGAATTTGGATGTATTGAAACCGATGAAGTTACCATCTTTGTAGATCCTTTACCGGTAGCGAATGCAGGTACTGATGTGGAAATATGTAGCGGTGGTTCAGCAATTTTAAATGCAACAGGTGGAACAGCTTACAGCTGGACACCTTCCAACAGCCTTTCTGATTCTGATATTCAAAACCCTGTTGCTAATCCGAATGCTACTACAACCTATGAGGTGACCGTTAGCAATGTTTTTGGATGTTCATCTACAGATGAAGTAGTTGTAACTGTTGGTAATGATTTGAGTATTGCAACAAGCGGTGGTGCCGAAATATGTGAAGGAGAATCTATTCAGATCTCTGCTTCAGGTGCATCAACTTATACATGGGTGGCCTCGAATGGTGATCCAATAGATAATATTGAAAATCCAACGGTTCAGCCAAATCAAACAACAGGCTACACCGTAACCGGTACTGATGATTTTGGATGTACAGGTACAGCTTTCTTAACCATCACAGTACTCGATCTTCCTGTTATTTCAGCAGGACAAGATCAGGTTATTTGTACCGGAGCAGATATAGAACTCATTCCTTCAGGTGGAATAACGTATAGTTGGGAACCTTCGTCTGCCGTTCCGGCAAATGATGATACCCCACTCGTAAGTCCGGTTGTTAATACAGAATATACGGTGATCGGAACAGATAGCAATGGTTGTTCTTCAAGTGATCAGGTTTGGGTTAATGTAAATGAAGCTCCTGTTGTTACCGTTAGCGGCAATGCAACAATTTGTCCGGGTGGTAGTACCACATTGAATGCAGATGGAGGTATCAATTACAGTTGGTCACCTCCAACGGGATTAAATAATCCGTTTGCTCAAAGTCCGGTTGCAAGCCCGTCCTCAACTACAACCTATACGGTAAGCGTTACAAACATCAATGGATGTACAACAACAGAAGACGTTACCATTACTGTTTCTAATGAATTAGAAGCGGATGCAGGTCTTGATCAAACAATCTGCCCGGGTCAAAATGTTCAGTTACAGGCTTCAGGCGGTACAAGTTACACTTGGTCACCGGCTACAGGTCTAAGTAATGTCGGCATTTCTAATCCACTTGCTTTCCCACCTATTACTACAACTTATGTGGTTACCGTTTCGGATGGAATATGCAGTGGAACCTCTACAGTAACCGTATTCGTAAACAACACACCGGTCGATGCGAATGCAGGTGCTGATGTTGTTGTTTGTGAAGGCGAAACATTTAATCTCGGAAGCTCTGCAGATCCTGCATTAACGTATAGCTGGTCTCCTGCGCTTGGTCTAGATGATCCGACATCACCGAATCCATCCGGTACAGTGGCAACTTCTCAGAACTATACGTTGACCGTTACCAATGAGGAAGGATGTGAAGAAACAGATAATGTAAGTGTAATTGTAAATACACTTCCAATAGCTGATGCAGGAAGTGATCAGTCTATATGCGGAACTCAATCTGTTCAATTACAAGCCAGCGGAGGTACTTTCTATGAATGGATACCGGCCACAGGTTTAAATAATCCAAATATTGCAAACCCGGTAGCTTTAGTTGAATCTTCAATTACATATACAGTAATTGTAACGAATGCGGAAGGATGTCAGTCCAGCGATGAAGTCTTTATAGTTGTAACGGCAGCAGCTCCGGTCGATCTGGGCGATGATGTTACCATATGCACCGGATCGCAATATGCGTTAAATGCTCCACCGGGTGCTTTAAATTATCAGTGGGTACCGTCTACCGGTTTATCCAATCCGAATATTGCAAACCCAATCGCAAGTCCGAATGCTACTACAACCTATACCGTGATCGTTACCTATCCGGGCGATTGTTCAAGTACAGATGATATAACCATTAATATTGGTCCGTCATTAAATGTTCTTGCAGGCCAGAATGAAACAATTTGTGAAGGTTCATCAGTTACACTTAATGCACTCGGAGTTCCTTCAGGAGCAAATGTTGTATGGTCGCCTTCGACAGGATTAAGTGATCCGAACAGTATTAACCCTATTGCAAACCCGACAGAAACAACAACCTATATTTTAAATGTATCGGATGGAATATGCAGTGGTACAGATCAGGTTACCGTTTTTGTAAATGAAGAAAATCTAAGTCCTAACGCAGGTCTTGATGTAAATATATGTGCAGGAAGCAGTACAGCTTTATCTGTAGGAGGAGTTCCAGCAGGCGCAACCATCAGTTGGAGTCCTTCAACAGGATTAAATAATGCTTTTGTTGTAAATCCGGTAGCAACACCGTCTGTTACAACAACCTATACCGTAACTGTTTCGGATGGCATTTGTGAAGATACAGATGAAGTAACGGTAACAGTAAGTCCGTCTAATATTAATATCGATGCCGGAGCAGATGTTTCCATTTGTGAAAATTCAGCAACTGCATTAAACGTTTCAGGTACACCTTCCGGTGCAACGATAACATGGTCCCCATCAACATCATTAAATAACGCCGGAATAGCTTCTCCAGTCGCAAGTCCGGATCAAACTACAACCTATACAGTAACCGTTAGTGATGGAGTTTGTGATGCAACAGATGTAGTCTCAGTTATCGTTCTTGAAAATGATCTTGATTTGAATGCAGGTCAGGATCAATCAATCTGTGAAGGCAGTGCTACTAACTTAAGTGTTACAGGCGTACCGTTTGGAGCATCCGTTTTATGGACGCCATCCACAGGTTTAAGTAATACAACAAATGCTACCATTTCAGCAAATCCAACTCAAACGACTACCTATACAGCAACTGTTAATGATGGAGTATGTTCTGCTTCAACCTCAGTAACCGTTTTTGTTACGGAACAAAATCTGCAGATTGATGCAGGTAATGATATTGAAGTTTGTGAAGATGGTTCAATTCAATTACAAGCTTCAGGTATTCCTTCCGGAGCTTCAGTAGTCTGGATTCCATCCACAGGATTAAATAATCCAACGGTCTCTAATCCAATCGCTACTCCTTTAGGAAGTATAAATTATACGGTGGTTGTAAGCGATGGTGTTTGTAGCGGTGAAGATGATGTCAATATTACCGTGATTCCAAATAACCTTCAGGTGAATGCCGGAAATAATATTACCATTTGTGAAGGGGCATCTACCGGACTAAGTGTTTCAGGTGTGCCTTCAGGCTCTTCAATAAGCTGGTTACCGGCTGACGGTTTAAGTGATGCAACACTTGCAAATCCAATAGCAAATCCTCAGCAAACTACAACTTATACGGTTACCGTTGATAATGGAATTTGTATTGCTGAAGACGAAGTAACCGTCACCGTTCAAACTAATAACATTATGCCTGATGCAAGCGATGACCCGGTTATTTGTATTGGCAGCTCAACAGAATTAAATATTGATGGAGTTCCACAGGGAGCAACAGCAATATGGTCGCCTTCAACAGGCCTGAATAATACTGTAGGAGAAACTGTGACAGCAAGCCCATCTACAACTACTACCTATACCGTTATAGTAAATGATGGCATCTGCCAGGCTTCAACTGAAGTAACTGTAAATGTAAACGAAGAGGGACTTAATATAGATGCGGGTTCTGATGTAGCCATTTGTGAAGATGGTTCAGTTCAACTAAACATAGCCGGTGTTCCTTCCAATGCAACAATAAGCTGGACTCCTGCAGGCGGATTATCTGATCCGAATATTGCCAATCCAATTGCAAGCCCGCAGTTTCCGACCGTTTATACTGTAGTTGTAAATGACG
>JAHDHT010000240.1:2419-5701 GCA_020631175.1 Chitinophagales bacterium | reverse complement strand
GGCTGCGCCTGCGAGAGGCGAGATACTTTTAATTTTCAAATCTCATTAACACCTCCCAGTAAAGCTTCGCCAATCGCTTGCAGCTCTTGGAGCTTTACAACCCTCCTCAAGGAGGGATTAACAAACAAATTAAGATCCCTCACGCCATTCGGGATGACCTTCGGTCAATCTACAATCGTATACTCTTCCACCTTCCGCTTCGGATATACCAGACACTCAAAATGAATAAAGATGTCCAATATGCGAACTCTGAAGACCATGCCTGAAGGAGATTTCCCTGAACGATGAAAATAATGAAATAGACATATGCCAGATAACACACTACAGCTACAAACTCGATCGCTAATGATTCGCGAATCGCTCCGGCTCCGCTAACAGCATGGAAAATAATGGTGGCAAGATTAAAGTTGAAAAGAATAAAAATTAATAAGTATAAAACCGGTTTCGAATCTTCAATTAATGTTACATCATCGGTTACAATATTTAAAAGCCATTCAGGAAATAAAGCAATGATTAAACTAACGCCGGCTGTAAATGCTAAACTTAAAATAGTTATTCGAACTGTAGTCGACCATACTTCATCCTGCCGTTTTTGTCCGATCAGATTACTGATGATGGTCTGACAAGCTGAGCCGAAACCCCAGGTGCTGACTCCAAAAAAGAGATAAAGTGCTTTTATAATATTTGAAATTGCCAATTCTTCTTCTCCTAAATTTTCAACCAGACTAAAAAAGACAAACCATCCACCCAAACCAATTAAAAATTGAATTACAATTGGAAAAGAAAGAGCAGTCAAACTTCGAATCTGATTCCAGTTTATGCGATTATATTTAAAGAGACGATAGGCTTTTACTTCTTTATTAAAAACGGTAAAGATCAAAAGAAAAATACCGGCTGAAGTCTCAGCAATTGTGGAAGCCAGACCGGCACCTGCAATACCCATTTCAGGCATTCCGAACTTGCCGAAAATGAGACTCCAGTTTAGAATTATATTGACCAGGCCCAGTATTATTGTAGAATAAATGATGATTCTTGTTTTCCCTATTCCGGTATAAAAGGCAACCAGTGAAAACGCGATAAAGCCTACAAAGAGACTATAATTTCGAAAGCTCAGGTATTCTTTGCAGGCTTCTAGTACAGCGGCCGAATTCACAAACTGAGCTAATATGGCTTCGCCGAAAAAATACAAAATGAAAAAAAGCAGAACAGCCAGCAATATTTCGAAATACAACAAATTGGAAAAAAGCCAACCAATACTTTTTTGTTTTCCTTGTCCTGCTCGACGGGCAATTAAAATTTGAGCACCTTTACTAAAGCCGTAGCCCATCATCATAAAGGTGTAGAAGAAAACGCCTACTAAACCCATTGCACCAAGTTCTACCTGCCCTACTCTTCCGAGAAAAACAGTATCGGTCACATTGATAACATTTTGAGCAAGACTACTCAACATGATCGGGTAAGCGATCGACCAAATCTGACTATATGTTGTTTTGAGCTTAATGGAAAAATCTTTTTATCGCTCCTTATTTTTATGGACAGAAAATCGTGCCACGACTATAATGCCATGGTTTTATGCCATTTTTTCAGGGGCTGAGCAAAAGTATTAAAAGTTTTCTCCAATTACGATCATGCTTGTTGATGCTTTAACTACCGTTTTTTGTTCTTCCTTTTCATTGAACTGATACACTTCGGCTTCGCAATAAACCACTCTGCTTCCCGGCTTTATTACCCATCCTTCCGCAAAAAGTCTGGGCCCTTTTCCGGCTCTGAAAAATGAGGTTTTTATTTCACCCGTTACGACCTGTCGATTGGTGGGAATAACGGAATATGCAGCATAGCCGGCAACAATATCACAAAGTGTACCTAATAAACCACCATGAGCATAGCCGTTTTGTTGCTGATGATGCTTTTTTAAATCGAGCTGCGCCTTGACCCTTCCTACTTCTACAGAGGTGAATTCAAGGCCGATATATTTAGCGAATTCATTAACGCTGATTTTATACTGCATGCGTTCAAGCAACTCCGCATTTTCGATATGATACATGTTTGCTGTTTTGTACGACAATAATAAAAAAATTATTGCTGCCTAAATTTTAGATTTTTTTTGGCTGGCATTTCCTGCTATCCGCTTGTATGCACTATTCTGTAAATCGCTTCAACCTTGTCGTGCTTTGTCTTCCGCTGTCAGCCTTCAGCACTTCGGTTTCAGTCGATTTCCAAAACAGTGGATATCGCTTCTATCAGGGCCAGAATGTTTCTGATTTGAATACCGAATCGACCTGAAAGGGAAATCTTGAGCGTAGCGAAAAATCTTTTTCCAATTGATATTATATTTAAAAATGAAATCCATTTTGATCCAACAATTTTAAAGTCAATACATACATTCTAAAAAATAAATTAACTTCATTCAAAATAAAACTCCCATGGAAAAAGTCAAACTACCCATTTCATTCTGGATTATCGGAGTACTCTTATTACTATGGAATTTGATCGGTGTAATGATGTTCTTTTTTCAGATGACAGCCGATCCGGCGACAGCTTTTGCAGAATTTTCTGAAGATCAGCGGCAATTACAAATTGATTTAATATCGAATTATCCGATATGGGCAAAGGCCGGTTTTGCAATTGCGGTTTTTGCAGGTCTAATTGGAAGTATTTTGTTGCTCCTAAAGAATAAATTGGCAAGACCCGTTTTTATTTTGTCTTTGATTGGAATGGCGATTCAGGTAATTTATACTGCTCCTTTTATTATGAGAGATTTAGGTATAAGCGGACCAATGGGACTAATCTTTCCGTTAATGATATGGGGAATTGCTATTTTTGCAATTTGGTATAGCGGAAGGATGGCCGCCCGTTATTTTAATTAATTTTATTTTTCGATGAAGAAGTTACTTTTTATTGCTTTAATACCATTGTTTTTTCTTGCTTGTGAAGAGCCTGAAACATATAATTATCAATATTCAGACGGTACGGGTAAGGCATGGTTGTTAAAAGATCATCAATTACAATTTGTTCCTATATCCATCCGAACCAAAAGTTCTCATATGTCTTCTACCGGGACAAATAAAACGGTAGATCTAAGCGCCGGTGAAAAAAAGGATTTGATCTTACTGTTTCGTGATGCTTTAAATGATAAATCGATTCAATTAAAAAAACGTGTGCCCGGTAGTGCTATGCTGATCAAATCAAAAGATCAATTCAAACAAAAAGTTTTACTTTCTTCTGATGCCCAGTTAAAGAACGATATTGAAGCTAAGATTGCTGCTTTGATGGAAGAATAAG
>JAHDHT010000240.1:0-2319 GCA_020631175.1 Chitinophagales bacterium | reverse complement strand
CAACAGCAAAAAAACCTCTGCGAACTCTGTGGTAAAAAAGCAGACCGAACAACAGCAAAAAGATCTCTGCGAACTCTGCGGTAAACCCAAAATCCGAACAACAGCAAAAAAACTTTGCGCCATAGCGTCTTTGCAGTAAATCCAAAAATGGAACTAAAAAAGACATTTATTCATTAACTTTACTGTATGAGTAAATTAACCTTCCACCCACAACAGGATAACAATAACAGAACCTTTGCGCAGGCGATGCCGGTAGCAAAAGAAGAAGCACATGTACGTGCCGATTTTATTAAAAAGACCTATTTACATGTTGCTTTAGCAGTATTAGGATTCTTATTAGCTGAAGTAGTGTTTTTCAGTATACCTGCCATTACCAATTTTGCCCTATCCTTAACGCAAGGATATTTATGGTTAGTGATGCTGGGAGGATTTATGCTCGTCACTTCTTTCGCAGATCGTTGGGCGCATAAATCAACCAATAAAGGACAACAATATGCTGCTTTAGGACTATACGTAATTGCCGAAGCATTTATATTTATACCATTATTATATATCGCCATGGGCATGACCAACAGTAGCGAAGTTTTAGCTCAGGCTGGTATTATTACACTCGCCTTGTTTACCGGATTAACAGCTGTGGTCTTTTTTACCGGAAAAGATTTTTCATTTTTAAGAACCGCTTTAACGGTTGGCTTTTTTGTGGCAATCGGATTAATTGTGGCTTCAATATTATTCGGATTTAATTTAGGATTGATCTTTTCTGCTGCTATGGTTGTTTTAGCAGGTGGAAGTATTTTGTATCAAACTTCTAATGTATTACATCACTATAATTCAACTCAGCATGTAGCTGCTGCATTAGGATTGTTTGCCAGCTTAATGTTATTATTCTGGTATATTCTAAGAATAGTGATGAGCTTTAATGATTAAAGGCAGACCGAACTTTTCCCGAGCGAAGCCGAGGGAACTTTCGGTTTAATAGATTCAATGCATTAAATAATCACCTTCTTTTTAAAACCGAAAGATTTACTTTGGCTACGCTCGAAATATTTCTGCGATCTCTGCGGTAATTATTCCCTAAACCATTTTCCGATAATAATCTCTGATCAGAAGCGCGTATAACACCACTCCTATAACATATAGTCCGGCTGTAATTAAAAATATCTGGAAATAAGCCAGCCCCTGATCTCTTAATTGTCCGAAAATAATAGAAGAAAAAAACCAACTACCCGACCAAATAGCTGAAACAAACGCACTTAGTATTTCCTGATTGTTTTTACCGACATAATACATGGTCATTTCAGAAGTCATGGGACCTGCCAGATTCATTAAGGGCTGTCTTAAAAAATAAAGCAGGATTGCTACATATAATGCCCATTGATATTCGGCAAAAAATTCAGTCAATGCCAAACCGCTTAATGCTAAAACTGCCAACGATTGCGTAACAGTAATTGCCTTATAACCGAAACGACGTTTAATATGAGGCACAACAATAGCAGCAACGGCTACCATAGCGGCTGTAACAGATCCTAAAATAGCGAACTGTTCTGAATCAACTCCGAATACATTAAAAAAGAATAAGTTAATAAAGGGTATGGTTAAGCCTGCTCCTATTGCAATCAATAAGGTGGGAAAAGCAGCTCTAATAATTTCAGGCCAATCATACTGACCAAATTGAAATCCGCTTTTCATATTCTTTTCCGGGATTTCTTCTTTTCCTGAACGAATCAAAAAGTAAATTGAAATTAAACTTAGAAAAGCGATTGCAATAAGATTATTTTTTTCGGTGAAAAAATCCGGAAGGAAAGTAGATAAAAGAAAAATGAGAACGCCTGCCGCAATCATGGCAATACTCCAGGTGGCATAGTTTAATGCAATAGCTTCTGTATGCGTTTCTTTTTTAGCGTTTCGAAGAATAAAAGGTAAGCCACTTACTCCAACGATCATAAAAAACAAACCAAATAAAGTAAGTGCCATTTTTATCAGATTCGTGTTACCTTGTTCAACTCCAAAGATCATCAGCAAGGAACTCGCCGGAATACCCAATGCTGCAATAAAATACAACGGTTTTAATCGCTGCGTTTTGATAAACATACCAAAAGGAAATGCCAACAACATAATAGCCATAAAACGAAAGGTTATAAAGGAGGCAATTTGTGTATCATCATAACCTGCTTTGGTTAAGTAGATATTTGCAATTAAAAAGTAGGCTGAATTATTTAGATTAATAAAAAAGATAGCCAGAATAAAATATAAAATTCTGGACTCAAGTCGTTTATAATATTTAAAGAATTGTTTCAGTACCGCTTTCCTTTACTTCAG
>JAHDHT010000014.1:30988-32885 GCA_020631175.1 Chitinophagales bacterium | reverse complement strand
GCAAGATTCAGCAGCACCCTGAAGTATCCATGTTTCAATAGCCGTAAATTCTGCAAGGGTCAAAGGTGTACCTGCTGTTGGCATATTATTTCCACAAGCTGCATTTGCTCCACCCGCTACCCATTGCGTTTTATCCAATATTGAGCTCAATACAGGGTTACCTGGTGTAACTGCGGGGCCACAATTGTTACCTCCGGCAAGTGTTGCTGCATAAGTTGCAACACTAAATCCACCTTGAGAACCGTGACATCCACCACATTTAGCGCTTAAAATGGGAGCAATATCGTCATCATAACTATAAACACCTG
Organism: Chitinophagales bacterium; assembly: GCA_020631175.1. Classification (GTDB taxonomy): domain Bacteria; phylum Bacteroidota; class Bacteroidia; order Chitinophagales; family JAHDHT01; genus JAHDHT01. The sequence continues at coordinate 32,577 of JAHDHT010000014.1, read as the reverse complement.
AAGCACAAGACTGACTAAAAGCTTGAGTGCTTAAAAGCATAAATGCGATATATGTTATATATAAATTTATTTTTTTCATTATTTGCTTTTTTGAATTCAAATTATCAATGATTAACCTTTAGTTTCCATTCCAAGGGAATGTACCCGGTTCAGGGTCACAATTAATTTGAATTGGTGTTCCGGCACATGAACAATCTGCCTGAAGAACATCATTTTCAGTATTAGCATCATTATCATCACATGAATCGCCAATATTTCCTAGTCCCGGACAATCTTCAGTCGCTCCTCCCGGACATGCAACATCCGTATTCGGATATGGACTTGCTGCTGTAGCATTGCTATCGCCGGTACTGTCTAATCCATCCACACCTGAATATGTCCATTCAGTTTCATCAAAAACAGGATTCGGCAGCATATCATTTGATGTAGCCCATCCATCCGTATATTCCCATAGTGTGCCGGTACCATCATTATCAGGATCACCTAAAACATCCATCACACCAGTTGAACAATAGAGAATGTAAGCATCATCACCATTGCTGTTTATATCATTCGTTTCATAGCATGCATCAATACCCATAAAGGTGTTAAATGCAATAAGATCATTGGTAACCCAAATACAGTCACCGGCGGCTAAAGCATCAGCCGGGAAGTTAAATTCTGCAGCACTTGCTGAACCGCCGCCATTAGAAACAGACTCGATTCCATATGCACTTAAATCTGCTATTGCTGCTGTAGCACAAATTTGAATTGCTTTTGGAAGTCCGCCAGTAAGTGTAGCATCCATAGCACCGGCGATGTATAATTCCGTGCCACAAGTTCCGGTTTGAATTGGAGTTCCTGCACAAGAACAATCTGCCTGAAGCACATCGTTTTCAGTATTTGCATCCATATCATCGCAAGCATCTCCGATATTACCTAAGCCAGGACAATCTTCAACAGCTCCACCACAATTAGAAGCTAATGCAGCATTTACGGCAGGACAAGCATCTGCGGTAAGACCTAAATTAGAGACTGTCCATCCACTAACTTCGCCCCCACCGGAACCGGATAAATATTGAATACCTATGTAGACTGCTGAAGCTCCTGCTGCGGCTGATAAATCGAATGAAGCAGCTGTTGTGCTGGTTTCTACAAGCCCGGCAGATACCCATGCATTAGCTGCATCAGATGGACAACCTGAATAAGATGTTGAATAAAAAACTTCAACTCCGGAACCATCAAAATTTTCGGTAGCATCAAATATTAAATCAAAAGCCGTTGTAGAACTTAAGTCATATTCACCTAAAATCAACCATAAATCAGAAGTTTCACCAGAGGTTCCTGTAAAGCCATTTGCAGACCAGGCATCACCTGTACAAGTAAAGGTGTCACCATCTGAGTTAACACTTACTTCCACAATTTCTGCATCTGCACAGGTTGCAACTCCACATGAAGTTGAGCCGGTAGATGTGCCTTCACATAAACATGCCGCTGTAACAACATCACCTGTGGTAGAAGGGTCTCCATCATCACAAGCCTCTCCGATATTTCCTAAACCAGGACAATCAGGTAAAGGACAAGAAACACTTGTATTTGGATACGGTGTA
>JAHDHT010000014.1:26608-30888 GCA_020631175.1 Chitinophagales bacterium | reverse complement strand
GTTAAAGCATCTGCAGGAAAGTTATATTCTTCTGCTCCTGCTGAACCACCTCCATTTGAAACTGATTCAATTCCATAAATACTTAAATCTGCAATATCTGCAGTTGCACAAAGTTGAAGTCCTTTAGGTTGACCACCGGATAAAGGGGCATCAATGATTCCTGCAATGTAAAGATTACCACATTGGGCATGTGTAAACAAGGCAAAACAGATGCCTGTCAGCAATAAGCATAGCTTCTTCATAATTATAATTGGATTTTTAAATTTTCGTGTCCCGAATAAGTTCAAAGTGAGGTTATTTTAAACGTTCAAGGTTTAAAAAGAAACGGGCAATAATCGGGCTTTCATAGTCTAACTCAGTCGTGTCTTTTAGTGACACAAAAATACTATGCTTTTGGAAAGGAAGGTGTTCTTAATTATTAATATTATGTGAACTAGTGTTGATTTTATCAACACTGATTGCACATTTAATTAAGTACGATGTTCATAAGCTTTTGAAAAGCTCATTTTGAAGTAATATTTAAAAGGATTTTATATCTCTGTATTGCTATCAAATGCCTCAAGATAATCAGCAACACGTCGCACAAAAGACCCTCCTAAAAATCCATCAACAACTCTGTGATCATAAGAATGTGAAAGGAACATCATATGACGAATGCCAATGAAATCTCCTTCCGGAGTTTCAATTACAGCCGGTTTTTTACGGATAGCACCCATGGCTAAAATCGCAACCTGAGGTTGGTTAATGATTGGTGTTCCCATAACGTTTCCAAATGTTCCCACATTGGTAACTGTATATGTTCCACCATCAATATCTTCTGGCTTTAATTTGTTATTTCTTGCACGATTCGCCAGGTCATTTACCTGCTTCGTTAAACCAACCAAATTAAACTGATCTGCATTTTTTATAACCGGTACAATTAAATTACCACTTGGCAGTGCTGTTGCCATTCCGATATTAATATCTTTCTTGTAAATAATGTTAGAACCGTCTACAGAAACATTTACCCCCGGAAAATCTTTTATGGCCCTGATAACGGCATCCATAAAAATTGGAGTATAGGTAATTTTCTCTCCTTCTCTTTCCTGGAAAGATTTTTTCACTTTATTTCTCCAGTTTACAATATTCGTAACATCTGCTTCAACAAATGAAGTCACATGTGGAGAAGTAGCTTTGCTCATCACCATATGATCAGCAATCATTTTTCGCATTCTATCCATTTCGACAATCTCTATATTGCCGCTTGAAGGACTTACAGTTTGTTGATTTTGGATGGATGCTTTATTGCTTACTGCAGCCACTGATTGTGATTGAACAACAGCATTCTCTTGTAATCTATTTTCAGCAGGTTTAGCGGTAGCAACAGGATTTGAAGTTCTGTTTTTCACATAACTGATTATGTCTTTTTTAGTAACCCGATGATTTTTTCCAGTACCAGTTACCTGCTCTAATTCCTGCATACCTATGCCTTCATTTCGGGCGATATTGAGAACAAGTGGAGAATAAAATCTGGCTGATCCATTATTTGAATGGCCATTGCTTGTTGTTACCACCTCTGCAACAGCAGTTACTGAAGCGACAGGTTCTGCAAGGGCAATTGTTTCTTCAACTGCTTTTGTTTCTACAAATACAGGCTCAGATTTGGAAGGTGTTGCCGGTTCAGTAATAGAATTTTGAGCAACAGCATCAGTAGTGTATAGTGCAATCGCTTTTCCAACTTCTACTACATCTCCTTCCTGAAATAAAATTTTAGTTATAACTCCTTCATGAGGAGCAGGAACTTCAGAATCAACTTTGTCGGTAGCAATTTCAAGGATAGACTCATCTAATTCAAAAGAATCACCTTCTTTTTTTAACCATTTCAGAATGGTAGCTTCCATAATACTTTCACCCATTTTGGGCATGATCAATTCTATTTCAGCCATGATTTAGTTTTAGATTACAAAGTTATATTTTTTAAAGCTATAATTCTTGTTAAAGGAGTATAATCGTCTTGTAAATTTCAAATCGATTCTATCATTTTCAGCTATCAAAATTTTCGCCATTTACGAATCTTAATAAAAGATGTAAAGCATAGTTTGATGTCATTTGAATATTCTTTACTCTGTCTAAAGGAAGTCGTATTACTTTAGAACTAAGTCTGTCTTTGGCTGAAAACCCGAGCCATACCGTTCCTACCGGCTTGTCTTCTGTTCCTCCTCCCGGGCCGGCTATACCACTAACACCAATTCCATAATCTGCATTTAATAATTCTCGGGCGCTTTTTGCCATTGCTTCTACAACTTCAGCGCTCACCGCACCTTTTTCTTCTATAGTATTCTGAGAAACTTTTAACAGATTGTATTTTATATCATAATCATAGGCGACCACACTTCCTTTGAAATACGCAGAACTGCCGGGTATCTGAACCAATTGCGCAGAAATTTGACCGCCTGTACAACTTTCAGCACATGCTAATTTCAAACCTTTATCTACAAATAACTCCTGAACAGCAGAGGCAATACTTTGATCTTCAAAACCATAATGGTATTTCGGAAGTATTTCAATAATGGTTTTTTCTATTCGGGCAATTTCGGATTTTAACCACGCTTCATCTGTGCCTCTTGCTGTCAATCTTAATTTTACAACACCAAGATTTGGCAGATAAGCAAGTTTTATAGAATCTGGTAAACCGTTTTCAATGTCTTTTATCTTTTCTGCAATAATAGACTCACCTAAACCTGCAGTCATTATTGTTCGGTGAATTATCGTTTCATTTGAAAAACGATTTTCAAATTCAGGCAATACTTTTTCTTCCATCATTGCCTTCATTTCATATGGAACACCTGGCATAGAAACGATAATTTTCCCTCCTTCACGCTCCCACCACATTCCTGCTGCTGTACCTTTTTTGTTAAAAATCACATCTGCATTAGAAGGCATATAGGCTAACTGTTTTGTCGATTCTAAAAGAGGTCTTCCTCTCGATTCCATGTATTTTTTTAATAATTCAAAAATTGTTTCATTTAAAATCAATTCGCCATCGAAATATTCCGTTAAAGTCTTTTTTGTAATATCGTCTTTAGTTGGCCCTAAGCCGCCCGTCACCAAAATTAAAGATGAGTCTTTTAAAGCATAGTCTAATGCTTTTTTAATTTCTATTGCATTATCAGAAACGGTGAGGATATGATTAACTTCAATTCCAATGTCGTTTAATTTTTTTCCCATCCATCCGGCATTTGTGTTGATCGTTTGCCCTATGAGCAATTCATCGCCGATGGAAATAATAGTTGATGTAGCCAATTACTTTTTATTTATAAATCATACCACTGCCGCCTTCTCGTCAATTTCAAATCCTGAAGTACTGCAGCCTTCACATTAATTCTAAAATTATAACTTTTATAAATTCCAACCGGAACCCAATTAAATGTCATTTGCCAGCAATGTAAATCTCTTGTTACATTAATGTTTGTAAAAGAAATCTCTTTTCGTGTAAAATCATATCCTGTATTTCCACTTACTTTCCATTTAGGAGTAAGATTAATATCAAAATTAGTATTCACTATTTGAGTAACAGCTAATGAATCAGGTCCATCCCGGTAAATTTTATTTAGTCTTAAAGAATAATTCAATCCAAGCCCCCATTGTTTATTAAAATCCAAAAATCTTTCAGGATATTCATTTAATTCCCACAACTCACCCTCTGTTGCACGATCAGAATAAAAGTTTTCAAAATCTTTATCTCCAAATCTTGTCGTAAGATTAAATGATGCATTTCTGAAACGAACCGGTTTACGGTTTGCCGACCATTCGAATGTTTCTACGCGTCTACCCAATGAATCAACAAAAGTATATGGATCAAATGATGCGTTCAAGTTGATATTAAATCGATTTAACAAATTGGTATTACCACTCAAGGTTATATTTGACATCTTAAAACTATCTGCAGCAAAATTATAAGATCCACTTGCTCTTAAATTTCTGAATATTTCAATCTTCTTATCTTCATTTACAGAATCTTTTGGCGTTCTTACTTTAAATTCAAGTTGATTATTTATGTTGTATGTCAAACTTCTTTGCTCACCTCTAGGGGGGCTGCCGAAAATAGATCCTTCGTATCTTGAGTAGAAAAGGGAATCGCTTTCTGCCAGCATAAGCGTTCGATAATAATCCCATGATTCATCACCAAAGTCTGGTCGATAACTAAAACCAACTTGTGGAGTTATAACATGCCTTATCGCTTTTAATTTTCCTTTCTTAAAATTAACCATCCCAAAAAGTTTGGTAGTTAAATTTCCTCC
>JAHDHT010000014.1:24683-26508 GCA_020631175.1 Chitinophagales bacterium | reverse complement strand
TTTCTTTCGAATGGATAAATAGGTCGCATATTTAAACTTGCTTCAGGAAGCGAAATATTAAATGCTTTTGTATTTATATTTTGATTGTGTCTTGCAGCCAAATTCAGACTAAATGGTGAATTTGGAAATTGAAAGCTATATGAAATAGAAGAATTCAGGGTATTGTTTAAAACATTTGCAGTCTGATTATTTCCAAAACTCTGCTGAAAATTACTGGAAGCAATATTTACATTGGCTGAGAATTTAGAGTTTGGCCTTGCTTTAGCATCCTGAGAGTGATTCCAATTAAAAGAAAACAAATTGTTATTTGAAAAATCAGGTGTAATTGGATCGTTTAAAAAGGTCTTTCCATACTCTAAGCGCACACGGCCACTGTAACGATACCTTACTCTGTATTGAGAGGCAACAGATATACTCCATGAACGGGACGTATAAATATCTCCCATTACTGCCAAATCCATATAATCATTAACGGCCCAGTAATAGCCTCCATCCGTTAAGAAAAAACCAAGTTGTGGAGATTCGCCATAACTCGGAAAAATGATACCCGAACTTCTTCTTCTATCAATAGGAAACAAAGCAAAAGGTAAAACTAGGGGTGTCGGGACATCAGCAATAACCAGATTAGCCGGACCAGAAACAATCAGTTTGTCCGGTATAATTTTAACCTTATCGACATTTATCTTAAAATGAGGATGATCAAGATCGCAGGTAGTATAGTAGGCATCTTCAGCAAATAATTCATCAAATTCATTTTTCTTTACTTCAGCACCTCTGATATATCCTTCCTGGTCGTCTGAAGTCAACAAATCTGAAATTCTTCCTTTTCGGCTTTCAAAATTATAGGCCATTTCATCTCCCGAGTATTCTTTTCCATTTTCAATAAGCACCGGGCGACCTATTTTATTACCATCTGCATCAAAACCATGCTTTGCTACAACGGTCTTGTCTTCATATTTGAATTTTATATAATGAGCTTTCAACTCGATATCATCATATTTTACGTAAGCATTGCCATATAAATGGAGTACACCTTCTTCTATATCATATACAATCGAATCAGTTGCTTCATAATTCAATGGTGTTTTAATTTCATCATCCACTGCCGTCGGAAAATTTGTCGAGTCTTTTAACATCGTATCCACATCATCTGATGCCTTTTTCAACGAATCGGGTATATTTTCAACATTTTGCTCGTTCGTTATCAAGGAATCTTTAAGGATTCTCAACGAATCAAGTTGACTTTTATACACACTATCCACAGCACCTTCACGATCCCGTATAGTTTTTTGTCCATAAACAGCCTGATTTGGCATTGAAATGGCACAAATAATGGTAATAAGTATTAATATGAAGCGTTTGGTAAAAATCGACTGAAAGCTTTGTATTAATTTTATCAAATAATCCGCCAAATACGGAATTTTATCTTGTTAAAAATAGTGAAAACCAAATCTAATAAGAACTTATTATTTCTCAGCCTGCCGACAATCGCTTTTTGTCTGCTGATGAACTATAGTTATGCTCAAAATTCTGAAAGCAATAAAATTCAGAAAGTTGTTATCGATGCAGGACATGGAGGTCATGATCCGGGATGCCATGGAGCTTCTGCTAATGAAAAGCATATCACCTTAAAAGTTGCCCTTAAACTAGGTAAATATCTTGAAGAGAAGTTTGATGATGTAGAGGTTATTTATACAAGAAAAGAAGACAAATTTGTAGAGTTACATGAAAGAAGCGCCATTGCTAATCGAAATAATGCAGATTTATTTATCAGTATACATTGTAACTCTGCCGGAAAAAACAAAAAAGTAAGTGGCACAGAGAC
>JAHDHT010000014.1:15844-24583 GCA_020631175.1 Chitinophagales bacterium | reverse complement strand
TCAGTATACATTGTAACTCTGCCGGAAAAAACAAAAAAGTAAGTGGCACAGAGACCTATGTAATGGGGCTTCATAAAACTGACGAAAACCTAAATGTAGCAAAGAGGGAAAACTCAGTTATCATGACTGAGACAGATTTTGTAAATCGCTATGACGGCTTTGATCCTAACTCCCCTATGGCCCATATTACATTTTCACTGTATCAAAACGCTTATCTCGAACAAAGCCTTGTTTTTGCCGAACTCATTGAAAAACAATTTAAAGACCGTGCAGGAAGAAAAAGTCGTGGAGTAAAACAAGCCGGATTTTTAGTTTTATATAAAACAGCAATGCCAAGTGTATTGATAGAAAGTGGATTTCTATCAAACATGTCTGAAGAAGAATTTCTTAACAGCGAATACGGTCAGGATATTATAGCAAGTGCAATATTCAGAGCTTTCAGAACTTATAAAGAAGAGGCTGAAGCTGCCGGTAGTATTGCTTACATCTCCGCTGAAGACGATCCTGTACCTGAGCCGGAACCAGTTATCGTTGAAGTTAAAAAAGTAGAAACGGAAGTAAACAAAGAAGACAGTAAAGAGCTAATCAAAAAAACAAGAGTACTTCCTGAAAACCTGAGTTACAAAATTCAGATTTTTGCTTCTAAAGATGAAAACAAATTAAAAGAAGTGGATTACAAGAAAATTACTCGTATAGAAATGGAGCAAGCTCCGAACGGATTAAAACGTTTTGTTGTTGGTAATTTTAAGGATCGCTTAGCTTGTGAAAAATATCTGGAAGAAATCAAAGAAAGCGGATTTAAAGATGCTTATATCGTTCGTTATAGTAATGGAAAACGAATAAATTAAGCTTGATATCCCTATGTGCTGAAAAACAATACATTCTACTTCTTTTCATTTAGTATATTAGCCCTGAAAAGTTTCTCATCTAGTTTAATAAACATGAATATATCCAAAGAATTTAAAGTTGGTTTACTGGTAATTGCTGCTGCTATCATTTTTTATATGGGCTTTAATTATCTAAAGGGATCTTCTGTGTTTACAGGTCAGAATACTTATTATGTTGAATATGATAATGTACAAGGGCTGGTTACCTCCTCGCCTGTTCAATACAAAGGATTGAATATTGGAATTGTAGACGATTTATCAATCGATTCAAAAAATCAAAACAAGATTATTGCAACACTTATTATTGATGACTATGTGAAGCTTAACAAAAAATCAGTGGCGCAAATTTATAGTACCGGTTTAATTAGTGACAAGGCTATAAACCTGATTCTGAATAATGAATCTTATGCACGCGGTGTTATTCCTCAAAATATGTATGCTACTTCCGGCGATACACTGCGTGGTGATCTTGAGTTAGATATTACTGAAACAGTAGCATTAGAGGTTCGCCCTGTTAGGGAAAAAGCTGATAAAATGTTGGGATCGATCGATTCTATTTTAAACGTGATTAAAGGTGTTTTTGATGAAAAAACTCAGGTTAACATTACATCATCAATTGGTAGTATTGAAAGTACCTTGAGAAACTTCGAAAAAACTACTGTAAAACTGAATAGTTTAATTGATACCGAACGTCAAAGACTTAGTAATATCTTCGAAAATGTTGAATCTATTACAAGAAGTCTCGCTATTACAAACTCAGAAATCAATTTCCTTTTAAAAGAAAATCAAAATAGAGTAAGCAGTATCATGAATAATGCAGATCTGGTGGTTCAGAATGTGGAAGGAATGACCAATACGCTTTCGAAAGTTGAAATCGAAAACACCGCAGCTAAACTGCAAGTTACTATAGACGAAGCTACTAAAACAATAAATCAGCTTAACGGACTAATGACAAAAGTAAATTCCGGTAAAGGCTCTTTAGGTTTGTTATTAAATGATGATGTTTTATACAATAACCTAGAAAGAACTTCAGCAGATCTTGATAAATTAATAGTAGAAATCACGGAGAATCCGAAGAAGTTTGTTCAATTCAATTTAATAGAAAGAAAAGACAAATCTGAAAAGCAAAAAAAATAGCATTAAGCTATTCAATATTACTTTCGTCTTATCTTTATTGATTTAAGCATTGATTCGACATTTTACATATCTAAGTTTTTCGCTATTGGCATTTTTAATGTCCATAATAAATATTAATGCCCAAAGCCAAATAGCTGTTCAGGATAGTATTAACCCTACCTTTATTGAAATTAAATATGCGATAAGACTGGAAAGCATCGATAGTCCGGGGATGGATGTTAAAATGCTTGTTGGAGATGTGCATATGGTACAAGATGATGTTGTACTGTTTTGTGATTCAGCTTATTTTAATTTTGATGCGAATCGAGTTAATGCTTTTGGTAATGTAATTATTCAGCAAGAGCCTGATGTTGAAGTTCAATGCGATCAGCTATACTTTAACGGAAATAATAAGCAAACCACACTTATTGGCAATGCCCAATTAACAGACGGTAGTACTACCGTTAAAAGTGAACGCCTAGATTATAATCTGGATACTAAATACGGGTATTACGAAACCGGAGGTGAAATAATTGATAAGGATACAAGGCTTACATCCGGTAAAGCATATTATTACGGACAAACAAAAGATGTTATTTATGTAGATTCAGTTGATATGGTAAATCCGGAATTCTCATTAAAAACTGATTCTCTTAATCATAACTTAGATACTGAAATTGCAAGCTTTTTTGGTCCGTCTGTTGTTGTTACGGAAGGAAATACTATTATCAGCGATGGAGGTTATTACGACCGCAATAATCAAGTTGCTCATTTTGGCAGCAGAACCACTATTGAAGGTGAAGATGACTTTGTAGAGGCTGACAGTATTTATTATAATGGGAAGGAAGGAATACAACGCGCTTTCGGAAATGCAACAGTAGATCGAGACTCGACTTTACATATTGAAGGTGATACTATTTTTTACAATAACACTACCGGTGAAGGTGAAGTATATGGTGACGGTTATGTAAATAATGATGGACAAGAACTATGGGGTGATAAATTAATTTTCAATGAACAAACGGGGAGCCTTGAGGCTTATGGTGATGCCAAGATAATTGATGGTGCAAGTGAAATAAAAGCAGACTCCGTTTTTATTGAGCGAGAGACAGGAGATTTAAAGGCCTTTGGCGATGCACATTTAATTGATAAAGGAAGTGAGATTCTTGCAGATAGTATTTTATTCAACGAAGAAGAAGGAACCGGGTTTGCTTACAATGAAGTAATCTGGGTCGATGAAGAAAACCAACTAACTATACTAGGCGACTATGTTGAATACAATGAAAAAACATCTTTCTTATTAGCAACTTCAGACCCGGTTATGATTAATGTAATCGATGGAGATAGTTTACTGATAAAAGCAGATACATTAATTACAGCTGAAGAAGGACCGGACAGCAGCAGAATGTTTAAGGCATATCAAAATGTGCAAATTTACAAATCCGATATGCAGAGCGTTAGTGACTCATTATATTATGACGGAAAAGATTCTGTATTTCATTTTCACAGAGATCCGCTTTTATGGGTTGAAGAAACGCAGTTAAAAGGAGATACCATTACATTATACACAACGAATAATGAATTAGATAAAATCTATTTAGATACAGATGCTTCAATTTATACTGCAACCTGGCCCGGCGTTTTTGATCAAATCGTTGGAGATTACATTGCAGGTAAATTTGAAAATGGAAATATGCACCATATGCATGTAGATAATAATGCAGAAAGTATTTACTTTCTTAAAAATGATCGTGGCCAATACACCGGCGTTAATCAAAGTGTATCTAAAGATATGGTTGTGGATTTTTCAGATGCAGGACAAGTAAGCAGAATTAATTTCATAGAACAATCAAAAGCGACCTACTTCCCTATTCAGGATGTCGATCCATTTGAAACTAAATTGAAAAAATTTCAATGGTTCAGTGATCGCAGACCCAAAAGAAATACTTTCGAAAAATACTTGCTAGAATTACAGAATGCACCGTTAAAAAGAAATGCGATTTAATTTAAGTCCTCTATTTTAAAACCAAGAGATTTCAAATCCTCCCAGAACATAGGATATGATTTTGTAACTACCATAGGATCATCAATAATTAAAGATGGTAATACTAAAGCCAAAGGAGCAAATGCCATAGCCATTCTATGATCTTTATAGGTACTGATTTCAACAGCTTGATCTTGTTTTATTTTGCCTTTTAAATGCCATACTCCTTGTTTACCCTCCTTAAATTCAACACCAAGTTTGGAAAGTTCATTTTGCAAAGCCAATAGCCTGTCCGTTTCCTTAATCTTTAAAGTTTGAAGACCTTTGAAATTACCTGAAACACCTAGTGCAGCACACCATACAATTAAAGTTTGAGCCTGATCAGGAAAAGTTGTAAAATCAATTTCAATTTGGTCTACTTTCTCAAAGCCTTTTATCAAATGGAAATAAGGTTTCATAAAATGAAAACGTAAACCTAATAAAGAACCATATTCAGGAAAAACGGAATCGCCCTGAACAGAATCTTTAAACAGTCCATTCAGCACTAATTTATTTTGTTTTGCCAGAGAAGCTATAGTACAAAAATATCCAAATGCGCTCCAGTCTGCTTCAACAGTAAATTCTTGTTCCTGATATTCCTGCGCATTAATTTGAATTATGTTATCCTTCCATTCAACATCAATTCCAAACGCTTCCATTAAAGATAAAGTCATTTCAATATAAGGTCTGGAAACCATCTCCCCTTCTAAAGTCAGTTTTAATCCATTTTTTAATACAGGCGCAATTAATAATAAAGCAGAAATATATTGACTACTAATTCCGGCATTAATAGTTAAACTACCTCCATCCAAAAAACGACCATCGATTTTTAATGGTGGATATCCTTCCTCTTCCATATAAGAGATAGAAGCGCCCAATTCTCTTAAAGCCTCAACCAACACTCCAATCGGCCTCTTCTTCATGCGTTCAGAACCGGTTAGTGTAAAACGCTGCCCTTCTTGTAAAGTTAAAAATGCAGTTAAAAAACGCATGGTAGTACCTGCAGCCCCTACATCGATCGTTTCTTCCTTCCCTAAAGAATTTAAAACACTATTTAACACCTGTGTATCGTCACTTGGAGCCAGATTATTAATGGTAAAAGAATCTTTACAAAGAGCCCGGATAATTAAAAGTCGGTTAGCTATACTTTTGGAAGCCGGTAAATTAATTTCACCGCCAATAATCCTGTCCGGATGACTTAATTTATATTTCATGAACAGTAATTAGCAATGTACTGGTCAAGAACTTCACGAATATTATCTTCAGAAACTTTAATATTCCAATCGGCTTCACCAATCTGATCTAATAAAGCAAAATAAGGCACTCCTTCTTTTACTTTTTTATCGTGTACAATGTATTCTAATATGTTTGGAATTGTATCAGGCTTTAAATTATAAATCTCAAAATGATTTAAAATTTCGCTGATAATTATTTTAGCATCTTCTCCGTCAAGTTTTGCCAGCTTTTTACTTAAAAAAGTTTCAATCACCATTCCAATGGCTATAGCCTCACCGTGCAGTATGGGTTCTTTATCCCGTTTTAAAGACAAAGATTCAATAGCATGCCCTATTGTATGTCCAAAATTTAATTGTTTTCTACTGCCTGATTCTTCAAAGTCAGACTGAATAACTTTGGTTTTAAAAATAATACTGATGGTAATAATATCCTGAAAAGAACGCCAGTCATTCCAATTAACTTTCCTGATTTCATCCAGATGTTTAGGTCTGTCGAGAACGGCATGTTTTATCACCTCAGCATATCCATTTTTAAGATGCCGAACCGGTAATGTTTCTAAAAACGGAGGAAATACATAAACCAGTTTCGCATGTTCAAAAGTGCCAATCTGATTTTTATATTGCTCGAAATTAACCCCTGTTTTTCCACCGATAGCCGCATCCACCATAGCCAATAAAGAAGTAGGAATATGTATAAAATCAATTCCACGCTTAAATGTAGAAGCAACAAATCCACCCATATCACAAACAACTCCACCACCAAGATTGATTAGTAAACTATCGCGATCTGCACCCTTTTCCATCAATTGATGCCAAAGCGTCTGGGCGGTATCTAATGACTTTGAAGATTCACCGGCCTCCATTTCAAGGATTTCAAAATCCATTTCATCAAACCGCTCTAAAAGCTTTGGTAAACAATGTATAGCAGTATTTGAATCAACCAATACAAAATAAGATGAATGCTTATGTTCATCTATCCACTCCTTCAGCGTATCGAATTGCTGTTCAATAATAATATGATAATGCTGAGTATAACTTCTTAACTCCATCTTAAGCTTCTTCTAATGACCATGCGAGCGGCTTTGCCGAAAACCAGGGTTTTACCTCTTTCCATGTCGCTCTAAATCGATCTGAATTTCGGTATTTTTCCAAAGAAATAGTACTATCCCAATGACTTATTGTAAAAAATATACAAGGTTCATTAACTGGCCGACGCAGTTCTACAAATGAGCAGCCTTCAAATGCAAGAATAAAGGCTTTACGATCATTAAATACAGCCTCAAATGAATCGGCATGCTCTTTCTTAAACTCCATTTTCACTATCCGCTTAATCATCCTTCCGTAAATTCAATTTGAACAATATCATCTTTATATAAGCCAAGAAGCGTACTAGCCTTGCCCTTATTAATCGATACCTGTAAGTAACCCGCTGAATTAAAAAAGCAACAAGGCTCGATGGTTGGTACATTACCATAAGGACCCGTAATAGTATCTAAATAATCATTGCGATTAAACTTCATGGTAAACTTCCGTCCTTTTCCAACAGTATCGAAAAGTGCAGCATTAACATTTAAAACGGCATTCTGATAATGATCAATGTGAATAACAGAAGCACGAATTGAGTGTGCATCATACGTAGGTTGAATACTCAAATATGACTTTAACTGTTTAATCGGATCTGCCATTTGAGCGACAGGCATTCCCTTAGCTAAAGCCGCAGCAGCCGGACCTAAAACATCTAAACCCGGAAATACCGTTTCCTTGTTAAATTTTAACAACCAGGCCTTATCCCATTTCCCTTCAAAAATAAGCTCAAAGATGCCGTTATCGCAGCCGACAAAATAATGATCATTTCCTTCAACTATAACGAACTTATTCTCTTTCTGTGGCATTGTATCCACTCCGATTAAGTGAATGCTTCCCTTCGGAAACTGAAAAGCAGCATTTTTCAACACATATGCTGCCTGTTGTATATTAAATGCTGAAATATGGTGTGAAATATCCACTATATTCGCTTGCCCGAAAACAGAAAGAATCTTTCCTTTTAGGGCACCGACAAAGTAATCACTAGTACCGTAATCAGTAGTCAGCGTAATTGCAGGCATGAAATAATGGTATTTCGGAATTTATTTAAAGCATCAAAAATAGATAATTTGAGTGAACAGACCATACATTTATCAGGTATAAACCCCGTAGATTTTTACGGAGTGAATAATGGAAAACTTAAAATTCTCCAAAAGGCATTTCCACGCTTGAAAGTTGTTTCGCGTGGAGAGAAAATTAAGATCAACGGGAACGAAGAAGATATCGCCGAGTTTAAAGATAAAGTAGATCAAATCACGCGTTTCATTAGTAGATATGGTGAAATGAGTATGGATAAAATTATCGATTTACTTGAAGGCATAAAGCTCGAAGGCATGGAAGAAGAGTCCAAAAAACTCGATGTGCTTGTCTATGGTCCGCATGGAAAAATGATACGTGCGAAGACTGCCAATCAAAAAAGAATGGTAGAAACCAGTGAGCATAATGATGTTCTTTTCGCGATCGGTCCTGCCGGTACAGGTAAGACGTATACAGCTGTAGCAATTGCCGTTAAAGCGTTGAAAGCCAAAGCCGTAAGAAAGATTATCTTAACAAGACCTGCGGTTGAAGCCGGTGAAAATCTGGGTTTCTTACCGGGTGATTTAAAAGATAAAATTGACCCCTACTTAAGACCGCTTTATGATGCGCTCGACGATATGATTCCACTCGATAAGCTGAATTACTTTATGACGAATCGGGTGATCGAAATCGCACCGCTGGCCTTTATGCGCGGTAGAACATTAGACAATGCTTTTATCATTTTAGATGAAGCCCAAAATGCAACTTCAGCCCAGCTGAAAATGTTCTTAACACGTCTCGGACCATCGGCAAAGTGTATCATTACGGGTGATTTAACGCAAATTGATTTACCCCGCAATCAGAAATCAGGCTTATCAAAATCCATCCAGATTCTGAAAGATATCAAAGGCATCGGCATGGTCTTCCTTAACAAAGGCGATGTAATTCGCCACCGATTGGTGAAGCACATCATTGAAGCCTATGAAATCGATACGGAAGAAACCAAAGCCAGAAAAGAAGCGGAAAAAGAGAATAGAGATTAAGATTTGAAGCGAATGTGCAGCCCTTCGTAGCAGGCTGCACACGCGCTTTCCGTTGCAACGCGCACCTGTTTCAGGCGCTTCAGCATATATTTTGCTTGTCTTCCGCTGTCAGCCTGCACAAAATATTGCTTCAGTGCTCTTCATCAGGCACGGGTTTCCACTACAATCACGGCTATTTTGCAGAGTTTTTAGCAGAGTATCGTCAAAAACAGATTTTGAATTCTGAAATTAAGTATTGAAGTACTACGCTACTAAGTACCGTGCTACCAAGTACCGTACCACTAAACAAAACTCCAAAAAAACGTTAAACCACCCGTTAATAAATTCTAAAGCCG
>JAHDHT010000014.1:4349-15744 GCA_020631175.1 Chitinophagales bacterium | reverse complement strand
ACTAAACAAAACTCCAAAAAAACGTTAAACCACCCGTTAATAAATTCTAAAGCCGGAAATGTTAAAAATTTATCATTTTCGTAAGCGTTGCTAATGTTAATTAAACTCAATAATTCCCTGCAATGAATAGAATATTTTTCCTCTCCCTCCTAGGCTTCTTATTTTTTATCTCTGCCTGCCGAACAAATTCAGGACTGATAACCATTACGGAAACCAATTTTACCGACGAAATAAACGTTAATGAAAATCTCGAATTTTCATTTAATCGAGACATTGTTCCCGATTCTATGCTAAATATCTGGATCAGAGAACCCTTACTTTTATTCGAACCCAAAATGAGAGGCGAATTCAGATGGGAAGAGAAAAATTTATTGGTCTTCTCTCCTTCCAAAGATTTTAAAATTAATTCAGCCTATACCGTAAGATTAAATGAACCACTGTCAAAAGCACTCGGAAAAGGATTTGCATTAGACAGTCAATTAGAACTTAAATTCACAACCCCAAAAGTAAAATTGGAAAGTGCAGATTTAAGCTGGTACCTGAAATCTGCCAATCCGGATGATGCATCATTAACAGCAAACCTTACTTTTAATCACGAAGTAAAGCCAAACACCTTTAATGGAAAGATAAAAGCTAAAATTGATGGCAAATCGGTTGAACCAAAAATATCAAACAGTAATATTTCAAAAGTACTAACCCTACGTATACCGGCTTCTGCCGATATGAAAAATGCGAAAAAATTCACGGTAGATATTCTGCAAGGTTTTGAAGTTTTAAATTCAGAAAACAACCTACCTGTAAACCTGAATACTACCATTGATGTACCCTCTCCAAATCAGTTAGTTTTCAGTAATGCCACAGCAAATCATAATGGCGCATACGGTGAGCTAATAGTGTATAGCAACCAACAAATTGAAAGTATTAACTTAAGATCCTATTTAACAATAGAACCCAAAGTAACTTTTGAAGCAGAAGCGACTTCTTCAGGGCTAACAGTTTCCAGTAATGACTTTGACATCGACAAAGTATACAGCATTACGATTTCAGAAGATTTAAAAGGAATTTACGGTGGAAATCTGAAAGCGGAATACACAACAGACTTTTCATTTGGTAAATTAAAACCAACGATCAACTTCCCTGATGATCGTTCCGAATTTTTATCGTCCGCAGGCGCTAAAAACATACCTGTTCAAATTGTATCTGTACCGGAAATTCAGGTTACGATTACCAAAATCTTTGATAACAATCTGATCAATTTTTTCAGAACAGGAAAAGACAGCTACTGGTCGGAAGAATATATTGAAGAAGATGACTATTGGGAATATTACGATTACTACAAATATAATACTAGAGATTTTGGAAAGGTAGTTTATGATGAGGTGATCCAAACAAAAGAATTGGAAAGTGCAGGTAAGGTGAAATTAATCAATATGAATTTCAAAGACCGACTTCCACAATACGAAGGATTATATGTTGTAGAGGTACGTGATCTGGATAAAAAGTTTTTAACAGATTCAAAAATTGTTTCTGTTTCTGATTTAGGACTTTTAGTAAAAGAAGGAAAAGATAAAGTTCATGTTTTCGTGAACTCCATCAACTCTGCCACACCTGTAGGCGGAACAACGGTCACCATAATAGACAGAACAAATCAAAAGCTATTAAAACGACCTACAGACGGAGATGGTGTTGCCATTTTTGATAAAAAGGAATTTGGTATACCAGATGCAGAAGTATACATGGCATTTGCTCAGTCTGCCAATGATTTTAATTATCTGGTTTTAAACAGAACGAGACAAAATACATCCCGTTTTGAAGTTGGCGGATTAAGAAACCATTATTCTAATTATCACGCTTATCTGTATGGAGAAAGAGAATTATATCGCCCTGGAGAAACCATTAATTTTAGTGGGATCGTTCGTACAACAGATTGGAAAAATCCGGGTTCAATTCCGTTTACAGTAAAGTGTATTACTCCTACCGGAAAAGAATACAAAACGATTAGAAAAGTTTTAAATAATCAAGGAGCCTTTGAAACAAGTGTTGATATTCCTGCAACATCATCGACCGGTTCTTATGTAATGGAATTGTATACCGGAAATGATATTCTGGTAAATACAAAATCAATTAAGGTCGAAGAATTTATGCCCGATCGTATTAAAGTCGAAACGGAAATAAACAAAAAAGATTACAGCCCGGGTGAAACTGTAGAGGTAAATATTGAAGCAGTAAATTATTTTGGCCCTCCCGCAAAAAACAGAAATTTTGAAGTAGACTTAAGCCTGAACAGAACAAGTTATTCTCCAAAAGATTTCAGAAATTATTATTTCTACATTGATAATAACCAGAATCTTGACCGGCAATTGGAAGAAGGAAAAACCGAAGAAGATGGAACAGCATCTGTGAGTTTCAAAATCCCTTCTTACTACAGCGATATGGGTAAATTAAGAGGACGTGTTGTAACTACTGTTTTTGATGAAAGCGGAAGACCTGTGGCAAGATCAAAGAGTTTTGATGTTTATACGCAGGATGTTTACTTCGGAGTCAAAAACTTTGACACCTATTTACAAACGGATGTGCCATTAGACTTTCAATTTGTTGCTTTAAATAAAGATTCAGAAGTTTTATCTGATCAAAAAATGCAAGTCAAAGTTCAGCGAACCTATTACCGCACCGTTTTAGAAAAAGATGGAAGAGGAAGATATCGTTATCGATCTAATCGTCAGGTAGAAACCGTAGTTGACAAAGTGATTACGGTTAACGGGAAAAACACCAAATTTACATTCATCCCAAAAGAATCAGGTCGATATGATTTAATTTTCGGAGAGCCCGGAAATGATTATCAGGTAAGTAAAAGATTTAGTGCATACGGTCGCGGTGACACACAGTATACAAGTTTTGATGTCGATCGGGAAGGAAGAATTGCAATAGAAAGGGATAAAGATGAATATAGAGTTGGTGATCAGGCCAGACTTTTATTAAGAACACCTTTTGCAGGAAGAGTTTTAATTTCTGTTGAAAGAGATGGAATTATAAAACACTTTTATACAAACACAGATAAAAAGTCTGCAGAAGTAATTTTGGATATCACTGAAGAAATGACTCCTAACGCTTACATTTCTGCAACACTTATAAAAGCAAACCAGGATCAAAGCACTCCATTAACAGTGGCATATGGTTATGAAAACTTGAAAGTTATTGATGGTGCAAAAGAAATACCTCTTCAAATTATTACTGCTAGTAAAATCAGATCAAAAAAGAAACATACGGTAACCATAGAGGCTGCACCAAATACAGAAGTAACTGTCGCAGCTGTTGATGAGGGAATTTTAGCTATTACAAATCATCAAAGTCCTGATCCATTTAGTTTCTTTTATCAAAAAAGAGCATTAGAAGTTGGTTCATACGACCTCTACCCTTACTTATTTCCTGAAATCGGAAACCAGGGCTTATTGCGTGGTGGTGATGAAGGTGGGTCAATGGACAAACGATCTGTCGGTTTTGGAGACAAACGGGTAAAACTGGTTTCATTCTGGAGTGGTATTCAGAAAACGGATGCTAGCGGCAAATATGAATTTGAAATTGATGTTCCGCAATTCTCCGGTGACTTGCGAATTATGGCTGTCGCTTATGAAAATGATAAATTCGGAGCAGCAAGCAGCAATATGAAAGTTGCAGACCCGGTAGTCGTTTCAACCGGGTTGCCAAGATTTTTAAGTCCGAATGATCAACTAAGTATCCCTGTAATGCTTAGCAATACCACTTCCAATAATATGACCGGTTCAGTAAAAATAACAACAGAAGGTCCTGTCTCAATCAATGGAGAAAGAGAACAAACGGTAGAGCTAAAGGCCAACGATGAATATCAGGTTTTATACAATGCTGATGTTAAACCGGAGTTAGGTACAGCCAAAATTAAAGTCGAAATAAATAATGGCAAAGAAACCTTCACCGAAGAACAGGAAATTATGGTTCGACCTGCAAGTCCGCTACAAAAGAAGAGCGGCGCAGGAACAATCGAAGCGAATAACACAGAGTCATTAAATTTTGCATCTGAATTTATTCCGTCCAGTATAGATGGCACCTTACAGTTAAGTCATTCTCCGGTTGCAGAATTCGGCGATAAATTAGATTATCTCTTAAGATATCCGCATGGTTGTTTAGAGCAAACGATTTCAAAATCCTTCCCGCTGGTTTATATCGAAGACCTGTTGAAAGACATGAATGTCGATACGCGATCAAATGAAAAGCTCGACCCTTATTATCTGGTTCAGGAAGGCATTTATAAAATCCAAACCATGCAGTTGAGCAATGGAGGTTTAACTTATTGGAAATCTCCAAGAAGTAAAGTAACCTGGTGGGGAAGCGCCTATGCTGCTCATTTCTTAGTAGAAGCCAAAAAAGCGGGATATGATGTTAATGACAGAGTTTTAAATAAATTATTAAAATATTTGAGAGAGCAAATTAAGACAAAAGAGACCACAGCTTATTTCTACCATGGCTCTATTGAAAAAGAATATGTACGCAGAGAAATCCCCTACTCTTTATTTGTTCTTGCCTTAAATGGTGATCCGGATATCGCAAGTATGAATTACTACAAATCGAATCCTGAATTATTATCCTTAGACAGCCGATATATGATTGGCGCGGCCTATGGCGTTTTAGGTGATATGGATCGTTTTTCAAAAATGATACCCGGCAGTTTTACCGGAGATAAACCAATTGGAGAAATGGATGGCTCTTTTTCAAGTTACCTGAGAGATATGGCTCTTAGTCTGTACGTTCTGGTAGAATCTGATCCGGATAATGCGCAGATTCCGGCCATAGCTAAAAAGCTATCGGAAGAATTTAAAGGACAACGCTACTTTAATACTCAGGAAGCTGCTTACACATTATTAGCACTTGGAAAACTAAGTCAGCAAATCAAAAATAATAATGTAAGCGCTGTTGTAAAGAAAAACGGGCAAACCTTAGCCAATTTTAATGGCAAATCAGACGTTTTTATAGATTACAATCTGTTAAAAGATGGTGATGTAAGTATCGAAACCAAAGGAAACGGTCGTTTATACTATTTCTGGCAACTGGAGGGATTAACAACGAGCAATGAAGTAGAAGAACGGGACAACTTCCTGGAAGTAAGAAAGAATTTCTTCGACAGAGACGGTAAAAGCATCGATATTGATCAGGTTGAACAAAATGACTTAATTGTAGTCAGACTTTCGCTCAGAAGTAAAGACAAACAAGTCAAAAACGTTGTAGTTACCGACATATTACCGGCAGGATTTGAAATTGAAAACCCGCGTCTAAGCGATGGAGTTGGACAAGATTGGCAAACGAACCGTGGTTCTTATGACTTTATTGACTTTAGAGATGATCGTGTCAATATCTTTACAACGGCAAGACCGAATAAAAATAACTATTATCATTTTTACTATACGGTTCGGGCAGTGTCTAAAGGTAAGTATGTAATGGGGCCGGCAAGTGCTGATGCGATGTATAATGGTGAATATTATTCGTATAACGGCGGTCGAACTATTGAAATAAAATAAACTTATGCAGAAATTATTTTTATCAGGATTATTGCTTTTTGTGAGCACTTTGATGTTAGCACAGAACATTGGCTATTATCTTGGTCCAAGAGGAGAATTTTACGTTTTCGATAATGGGCTCACTCAAAAGATAGAACACCTTCCTGTTTCTGATATTCATATTAGCAATGAATACATCTTTTATAAAAATAATTTAGGCAACTTCTGTTTTTACAAGAATGGAAAAAAGGAAACAGTCGGACCGGTTTTTCCGGAAACAATTATCCCAACAGATTATTTTACTATAACTGATTTGAACGGAACCTTAAATGTTTTCTGGAAAGGTGTTTTCAGAAAAGTATCATTTCGCCCGCAAAATACTTATGCTTATTCAGACAGCTTAATTGCCTATGTAGATTATGATGATTTCTTTTATGTGTGGATGGATGGAAGAACAAAAGAAATTGCTAACAGAGGAGTAGATAATTTCAGGGTGAGTCCGAATTCTGTTGCCTATGTAGATGTGGATGGAAATCTTTATTTGTATTATGATTTAGAAAGTGATGAAGTAGATTATGAAGTGGACGGAAATTTTCAATGCGGAAATAAAATGGTTTTTTACCATGATCGATTCGACAGTTTTAATGTCTATGATCAGGGAAATTTACAAACTTTAGAAGACGACCGGGTTCAATCTTTTAAAACCGGAATAAATGTAATGGCCTATGTAGATGAATTTGACGCCTTCAAGGTCTATTATGACGGTGAAGCTATAACGGCTGCAGATGGTGGTGTTCAATTGTATGAAGTGAAAGATAATATTGTATTTTTTATTGATGAAGCCAATGAGAGTTGGGTTTTTTATGAAGGTGAAGCTATTAAACTGGAAGGCTATGTAATTGAAGATTTCAAAATAGATAATAATAATGTTGTCTATGTAGACTTTAACGGTCGTCTTATGGGCTTCTATAATGGAGAGAAAAAGAAAATTTCAAAAGATATTGTTACCGGCTACCAGATTTTTGAAGACGTGATTATTTATCAAACTGGTGATAATATAAATGAGATTTTTTGGAAGGATGAATGGTATTGATTTAAGTATAAACTTAAGTATAAGTATAAGTATAAGTTTAAAAATGTCCCGCAGAAGGGTGAGCGAATACATTCGTGAGGTGAGGCAAACGCAGAGCACCAAGGGTGAAGAAACTGTCCCGCTGGCGGGACCGGGGCAAGCTCAGCGCACCGAGGGTGGAGACATTTAACAAACTAGTAAAATAAAAACAAAAATATATTTGAAAACCCTGCAAAAATATATCCTCTTCCTGCTCTACAGTTTTGTCTGTTTAATAGTTGCGTTTATTTTTTTACATATTGTCTTCCCTTTTAAAGTAGAAGATGATTATTCAAGATTTATTACTGATCGAAACGATCAAATACTTCATGCCTATTTAAACAGCTCGGATAAATGGCGTATGAAGACAGATCTTGATGAAATCACTCCCACATTAAAAAAGGCCATTGTTTTTAAAGAAGATAAATACTTCTATCAACACTTTGGGATCAATCCTATTGCTATTGGCCGTGCTGCATTTAATAATATCATACATGGCAAACGAACATCCGGTGCATCAACCATTACCATGCAGGTTGCTCGTTTATTAGAACCCAAAAAGAGAACTTACTTAAATAAGCTTATTGAAATGTTTCGGGCAATACAGCTTGAAATAAAATTTTCAAAAGATGAGATTTTACAACTCTATTTAAATCTTGTTCCTTATGGTGGAAATATTGAGGGTGTAAAAGCTGCTTCTGTAATGTATTTAAATAAATCTCCCGGCAATTTAAGTCTTGCAGAAATTACTGCTTTATCCATTATTCCAAACAGACCAACTTCATTGCAGCCAGGGAAAAACAATACCTTAATTGTTAAAGAAAGAAATAAATGGCTTAGTCGATTTAAAGATGCTAATTTATTTAATGATGAAATTATTCAGGATGCATTGGAAGAGCCTTTTAATGCCTACCGGCATAATGCTCCAAAAAAAGCACCGCATTTTTCAAGAAGAATAATTAATAATCACTCAAAATCCATAAACACGAAAACAACACTCAATATTGAGTTACAGGAAATGTTTGAAGAGCAAATTAAAAACTACTCCAATAAACTTTCCAGTTTTAATATTCACAATGCCGCAGTGATTTTAATTGATAACAAAACTTCTGAAGTATTAGCCTATGTTGGCTCGTCAGATTTTTACTCCAGTAAAGATGGAGGACAAGTAGACGGCATTCAGGCGATTCGATCACCGGGAAGTACATTAAAGCCGTTTGTCTATGCTAAAGGATTTGATTCAGGTGTTATTAGTCCGAAATATAAATTGACGGATGTGCCGGTAACTTTTTCCGGTTACTCTCCTACTAATTTTGATGACCAGTATCGTGGTCTCGTAAGTGTCGATGAAGCATTAGCTCAGAGTCTGAACGTTCCTGCGGTTAAAGTGCTTGAAAAAATCGGATCGAAAAATCTGGTACAACAATTAGAGCAAATGGGATTCGATCAAATTTCAAAAGATAAAAACAAGCTGGGTTTGGCTGTTGCTTTGGGTGGATGTGGTGTCGCATTAGATGAGTTAAGTACACTCTATGCAGCTTTCGCGAATAATGGTATTTATAAGCCTTTATTATATACAATGGAAGAATCTGAAAAAGATCAAATGGAAACGGAAATGGTGAGTCCTGAAGCAGCATTCATGATTACAGATATTTTAACTGAATTAAAACGCCCGGACTTTCCGCAGTATAGTTCTAATATTGCTAATATTCATAACATTGCTTGGAAAACAGGCACCAGTTATGGAAGAAAAGATGCATGGAGTATCGGATATAATCATGAATATACGCTTGGGGTATGGGTTGGCAACTTTTCTGCAGAAGGTGTTCCGGAATTAACAGGTGCGGATATGGCTGCTCCTCTCCTTTTTAATTTATTTTCTTCATTAGAATCCAACGCTAAAAACTGGTATGCAGCACCGGATGGATTGAAATACAGATGGGTTTGTTCCGAAACAGGTATGAAACCATCCGTTAATTGTGAGCATCAGATAATGGATTATTTTATTCCATTGGTAACACATAATAAAACATGTAACCATATGAAACAAGTGATGGTTAATGTTGAAGAAAATGTTTCTTATTGTCAGCATTGTATTTCAAATCACCCTTATAAAATTAATTTAACTGAAAATTACCCATCTGATTTAATCACTTATTACGAAAGTGAAAATATCCCATACGATAAAGCGCCGAAACACAATCCTCTTTGTGAGAAGATGCAAACGAATAATGGATTGTTAAGTATTGTTTCGCCTTTAGAAGAAATTAAATATTTGTTACAAAAAGAAGACAATACAGAAATCATGTTGCAAAGTCATGTCAGTAATGATGTTGAAGAAGTTTTCTGGTATGTTAATGATGCCTTTTATGAAAAAGTAAAATCTAGCGAAAGTGCATTTTTTGAACCTCTAGCAGGTAGAAATAAAATAACGTGTGTTGACGATAAAGGGAGAACGAAAACGGTGAACATTAATGTTCAGTTTCTTTGAGTTATTAGATGCTAGTTTTTAGTTACTAGTAACTAGAGACTAACAACTAGTAACTTTTCTTGCAACAGTGATTGGAATGGTTATACCATGGCATTGAAAGCTGTAAGCATTGGTTCAATTTGGTTTGCAGCTTTGCGGAAAAACAAATTGAACCAGTATGCTTACGCTTGAAAGGCCGGGGTATTTGAATGGAAAGCACGGTGACGGCCTCCGGACGGCAGTTGCCCAAAAAATATAAATTCTTATACTTGCACAAAAAAAATGTTACCAAAACGTTTATCGAGAAAGACGGTTTATAAAAGTGAATGGGTTGAATTGCATCTAGATGAGGTTGAAATGCCCGGGGGAAGGATAATAAATCCGTATCATTTGTTGGAATATCCTTTTGATTCTGTAACGGTTTTAATGCTCAATAATAAAAATCAAATTGCGATGATTCGTTCTCTTCGATATTCGAGTCAGACGGTCGAATGGGAAATTCCTGCGGGTGGTATTGATGCAGGTGAATCACCAAAAGAGGCAGGTTTAAGAGAGTGTTATGAGGAAACGGGATACCGCGGAAAGGATGCCATTAACGTTCAGTTTTTTTATCCATCGAACGGTATGAGTACCGAGCGCATACATATCATAAAATGCATGCATGATGGAAACGATCAAAACAATTTCGATAAGGAAGAAGTCGAATCGGTTGAATGGAAATCAAAAGATGAAGTCAGACAATTAATTCTGGATGGCGATTTGAAAGATGGAAAATCTTTGCTACCGGTTTCGATGTGGCTAGCCGATTTGATTTAATAGTTTTTAAATCGCTTACAATTAAATATTAAAAGAACTGTGAATAAATCCGCCTCCTAATAAATCATTGCCTTCATAAAATACGGCACTTTGACCGGGCGCAACTGCTGACACATATCTATTAAATTCAACTTTTAATTTACCGTCTGCTTCATTAAAAACAATAGCTTCTTCCCCATCGTGTTTGTATCTGATTTTCACTAGGCTTTCTTGTCCTTCAGGAATTTTGGCATATTTAATATAATTCATTCCATGCACCAGCATTCCGTTTCTATGTAAATCTTTTTCATCCCCTAAGGTGACCGTATTATTCTCAGGGTCGATATGTGTTACATATTTCGGTGTACCGAAAGCGACTTCCAATCCTTTTCGTTGACCGATTGTGTAAAATGGATATCCTTTATGCGTTCCAATTTCGTTTCCTTCCAGGTCAATAAATTTACCTCCGTTAACTTTATCTTCTAATCCATCTACCCGACGCTTTAAAAACCCTCTGTAATCATTATCGGGTACAAAACAGATTTCATAGCTTTCCGGCTTTTTAACGATCGCATCAAAACCCCATTCGAGTGCTAATGCTCTTATTTCAGACTTTTTAAATCCACCTAAAGGAAAACGTGAACGGGCCAAATTTTTCTGGCTAACACCCCATAAGACATAACTTTGATCTTTCCAGTCATCATGACCTTTACTTACAATATGTCTTCCGTTTTCTTCTCTGAGTTGCGCATAATGACCCGTTGCAATAAATTCGCAATCCAATGCATCGGCTCTTTTCAGTAATGCTTCCCACTTAATATGTGTATTACACAAAACGCAGGGATTTGGGGTACGACCGGCCATATACTCATCGACAAAATTATCGATTACCCAATCGCCGAATTCTTCTCTTATATCTACAATAAAGTGATGGAAACCGCGCTCAACTGCAATCGCTCTTGCATCATTAATACTATCAAGAGAGCAACAGCCTGTTTCTTTGCTTGAACCACCTGAGCTTGCATAATCCCATGTCTTCATAGTCATACCAATCACCTCATAGCCTTGATCATGCAGCATTACTGCTGCGACAGTGCTATCTAAACCACCACTCATGGCTACTAATACTTTACCGTGCTTGCTCATTTAATCAATTAAAACTAAATGCAAAGATAATGTACAGAACCGAATAAAAGTTCATGAAAAACTGCGTTGTCCAAATCTTATTATGATTTTGTTTTTTAGATATTTTTGTACATTTAAGCATACTATTTTTTAAAACCCTATGCACTCAAAAGAGGAAATTGAACAGCTTAAAGAAGCCTTTGCTGCAAGCCCGGATAATATCGTTTTACGAAATATGTTGTTAACAAAAATGCTCAATTATCCGGAGTACGATGAAACAGCTGAAAAGATTATTCAAGAATCAATCGCAAAAAACAAATCTGATATAAAAGTACGTTCATTTTTGATTCAACTTTATTTCAGACAGGA
>JAHDHT010000014.1:0-4249 GCA_020631175.1 Chitinophagales bacterium | reverse complement strand
TATGCCAGCTATGGAAAAAAGATTGGCGGAGGAATTTTACTATACGGACCTCCCGGCTGTGGAAAGACTTTTATAGCAAAAGCAACTGCAGGAGAAATAAATTCTAACTTCATTAATATCACATTGAATGACATTTTAAACATGTGGATTGGTGAAAGTGAAAAGCAATTGCATGAATATTTTGAAATAGCACGAAAAAATAGTCCTTGCGTAATTTTTTTGGACGAAGTAGATGCAATGGGTGCAAAACGGTCTGATATGCGTCAGTCGGCCGGAAAGACCTTAATCAATCAATTTCTTGCTGAATTGGACGGAATTAGTTCTGACAACGAAGGACTTTTGATTATTGGTGCAACAAATACACCCTGGCATTTAGATTCTGCTTTCTTGAGACCGGGAAGATTTGACCGGATAATTTTTGTTCCACCACCGGACGACGAAAGTAAAGCGGAGATTTTAAAGATCAAACTAAAAGATAAGCCACAAAAAAATATTGATTACAAAAAAATTGCAAAGAAAACTCCAAAATATAGTGGAGCAGATTTAAATGCTATAATTGATATTGCTGTGGAAAAAATTATTGAGGAAGCTATTGAATCCGGCAATCCAAGACCATTAGAAACTAAAGATTTGCTGAATGCTTTAAAAGCACATCAGGCTTCTACTATTGATTGGTTTACTACCGCGAGAAATTATGCATTATTCGCAAACAAATCTGGTTTGTATGATGATATTATGAAATATATAAAATAGAAAGAAATTGAATCCACAAATCCTGCAAAGAGTTGAATTATTGTTTCAGCAATCTCGCTTTAAAGAAGCGAAAGAAATGTTAGAAACGGAATTAGCTAATCAACCTGATTATTTCCCCTACAGAATTAACTACATCATTGCGCTTATGCATAGTGATGAAGAAGAGAAAGCCGAACAATTGTGTGATGTTTTAATGCAGGATTATCCTGAAGAAACAGAATTGATAAGTTTATCTGCAGAAATAGATCTGAGACTTGATCGTTTTGATCGAGCCGATTCGAAGGTGAAATTGATTAAAGAATTAGGTGAATTAGATGAAGATATCTTCATTTTAGAATCGAGAGCAAAATTAGGCTTAAGAAATTATGATAAGGCACTTGAAGCTGTGAACAAAGCGCTTGAGATTGATGCATCAAATCAGGATGCATTAAATCTTAAAATAATGATCAGTAATATTTTAGGAAAGGATATCGAAGCTGATGTTAATGATGTGCTGGAACTGAACCCGGAAAATGCATGGAGTATTGCAAACCATGCTGAAGAATTACTCAATCAAGGTAAAGTGAAAGAAGCTTTAGAACGTGCGAAAGATTCTTTAATGATTGATCCTGAAAACCCAATTGGTCAACATGTAATGGCAGAAGCTTTAAAGTCCCGGTTTTTTATTTACAGATTGTTTCGAAAGTATAGTGAATTTACCGCAAGACTGTCTGAAGGTGGTTCCTGGTATTTTTTAATTGGGGTTTATGTCGCTTACAAAGTTTTAAGAGGTATCGCGAAACAAATTCCTGAATTGATTTTTCTGGTTTATATTATAATAGGTCTATTTCTTTTAACATGGATCATTGGACCAATTACCAATTTATATTTAAGTTTTAACCGTTACGGTAAATTGTTGCTGGATCATGATGAGAAATTAATGGCGCGTCTTGTCGGGCTAAGTTTATTAGCCGGAATAATATGTACAGTTCTATTTTTCACCGGAGTCAATTTCATAAATGTGAATACACTTATCTTAACTTTTGGAATGGCGATTCCGTTTGGTTCATTTTTACAACCCAGAAAAAAAAGAGGAAGACAAACTGCATTGATTTTCACTTGTGGTTTATTATTTTTTGGAATCCTTTCTTTAATCCCATCTGCTACCCCATTTTTCGCTATTTTTATATTAGGCTTGTTTGCTTACCAATGGGTAATCAACGGAATATTGATCAGAGAAAACTCAAGGGTGATTGATTAGTATTACAAAGAACGTGTAGCACTTATACCCCCATCGGCTTTTAATACCTGACCTGTAATAAATTCTGCATTATCACTCAACAGGTATGCTGCTAAGGATGCCATTTTTGCCGGATCACCATACATCTGTAATGGATGCCGTTTGGCTGATGCGGCCTTTTTTTCCTCGGTGGATAAAAGTTTTTCTGCTAATGGTGTATCGGTAATGGATGGGGCTATTACGTTTATCCTAATCTGTTGAGCTGCCCATTCGGCAGCGAGAGATCGGGCTAAACCTTCCAGGCCTGCTTTGGCAGTAGCAATACTCGAATGAAATGACATTCCGGTTTGTGCCGCAACTGTGCTAAACAAAATAACTGAAGCACCTTTGGCAGCTTTGAGATTTTTATAAACGTTTTGCAAGACTTTAACCGCTCCTAAAACATTAATTTCAAAATCTTGTTGAAAATCATTTAAACTGAATCGATGAAAGGGTTTCAAATTAATACTTCCAGGAGCGTAAACCAGCCCATGTAATTCGGAAGGAATTTCATTTAATTCAATCATTTGATTCAACACATCTAACTGAATCCATGGAACTCCTAAATTATATAGGTCTGAATTTTCTGATCGATTAGCAACAAGAACTTTATGCCCTTGGCCAACCAACTGCTTAACCGTTTCT
Organism: Chitinophagales bacterium; assembly: GCA_020631175.1. Taxonomy (GTDB): domain Bacteria; phylum Bacteroidota; class Bacteroidia; order Chitinophagales; family JAHDHT01; genus JAHDHT01. The sequence continues at coordinate 1,593 of JAHDHT010000014.1, read as the reverse complement.
AATCCGATTCCGGAACTCCCTCCTACTACAAGGATATTTTTTGACATGCTATTTATTTAGATAAGATAAAAACTCTTTTCTCAAGTTTTCATTTTTAAATTTACCATGGTATGAAGAGGTAACGGTTGAGCTGGAGCAATCTTTAACACCTCTTGTAGATACACACATATGCTCTGCCTCCATTACAATAGCAATATCTTTTGTATTCAATGCTCTTTTAAGTTCTTCTGCAATTTGAATAGTTAATCGTTCTTGCACTTGTGGTCTTTGCGCGAAATACTGAACAAGCCTGTTTATTTTACTTAATCCGATAACGCTACCGTTAGAGATATAGGCTACATGTGCTTTTCCAATAAAAGGAACCAAATGATGTTCACAACATGAATGAAAGGTTATATCTCTTTCGATTAACATTTCACCATATTGATATTTATTATCGAACAAAGATACTCGTGGCTTATTTTCAGGATTAAGACCCTGGAAGATTTCTTTTACGTACATTTTAGCCATTCTTTTTGGCGTACCTTTTAAAGAATCGTCTGTCAGATCTAAACCAAGTGTTTCCAGAATTCCCGTAAAATGTTCTTCGATTTTACTCATCTTTTCTTCATCGCTTAATTCGAATGCATCTTCTCTTAAAGGAGTATTTATAGATGACATGAAATGTGCATCTCCTATTTCTTCATGATTTACAACTGCTTTGAGAGCTGTCGCACTTTCAAGGTTTTTTACTTTATTAACCATATGATAACCTTAACATAAGCGGATAAGGTTTTGTTTAAGATTTTAACAATTGCTTTGAAATACGTGTATCAATATTCATTTTCAAAAAAGTTCCATTTGTGCTAAAAAAAATTAAACCAATGCTTTAATCGAGCGTCAAAACAGCATTAAAACACTAAAATTTTTTAACTATGCTCAGACTTTGCGTTACTCTATTACTGCTCACATTCGCTTTTCAATTCACACAGGCTCAATCTTGTAACAAACGGTATAAATCAGATGGATACAATCCTGATTATCGAAATGAATCGGCTTATGGAAAAAAATCGGCGATTTATGCAGAATTTCAGAATCAGTTTGATGGATTTACTATTAATTATGACATGCGCTTTAGCAATCGTCTAAATAGCGGACCGGGTTTTAGAATCGGAATTGGTCAAGAGAGATTTACTTCAGACGATAATGTGCCGGTAACGACAGAAAGTTTGGTTATTCCGGCCGGTGTTAACTATTTAATCGGCAATAGAAGACATTCATTAGAAGCCGGTATTGGTGCGAATTTTAAGTTCGATACTGCCTTCGACGATATTGAAGAAGGATGGCATGGAAATGCATTTCTAAATGTAGGATATCGTTTTAAGCCAATAAGAAACGGGGTTGTTTTCAGATGGTCATGGACGCCATTGATTGATCTTGACGGTATGGATCTTGGTTTCTCTACCTGGTCGATAGGCTGGGGCTTCTAAACAAGAAATTTTATCTCCATAAATATTGAATAGGCTGATCCGTTTGGTATCAGCCTATTTTTTTAACCCGGATTATGCATTTTAATTCGTCATGAAAGCAACAAGGGCAATAAAATCAATCTGT
>JAHDHT010000239.1 GCA_020631175.1 Chitinophagales bacterium | reverse complement strand
CACTCTTGCACTTGAAAGAAGACCGAAAAGCCAACCCACCAAAACAACAAAAGCTTGTCTAACCACCAATCATTTTGTTAACCAGCAAAACACAAAACAAGCTTGTACATAAATTGTCATAGTTATTTTAGCCTTGGGTATGGTACGCTCTCTGTAAAAGAATTGGTACTTCATGCAGTCGATAATGGTATTAAGGCGCTTGGCTTAACCGATATAAATAATACTTCCGGTATTTGGGAATTTATAAAGGTTTGCCGGCAACATGCCATCAAACCTTTAGTTGGAATCGATTTTAAAGATGCACAAATGCAAACCCGATATATCGGTATCGCAATGAATACAAATGGAATCGAAGTGCTTAATCGTCACTTGAGCCATCAACTCATTCATAAAAATCCTTCGCTCATAGAAAGTGAAGAGCATACCGAAGATCCTTCAGAAAAGGAAATTATTAAGCGTGTGAACGGTATGCTTAAGGGTAGTAAGTCAACTGAACATGAGTTAACAGATTTAACAGATCTGACTTCCCGCTCGGAAGATGTTGTTATTATATACCCTTTTCATCCTTCCAGACATTATCAATTAGGCCCAAATGAGTATATCGGAATACGACCTGATCAGGTTAATCAATTGTATCGTTCTCCTGCATTAATGTGGACCTATCAATTGGTTTTACTGAAACCACTTAGTTTCATAAAACGGTCAGACTATAAGCTGCATCTTCTTCAACGGGCGATTTACGACAATCAATTAATCACCAAACTCGATCGCAACTTCGCCGCTTCACCGGAAGATTGCTGGATGGAGGAAACATTGCTTAAAAATCATTTTGCACAGTATCAGCAGATTCTTAAAAACACCCTTCAGCTCATTGACCGCTGTAATATTGAATATACCTTCCACCAAAATCAAAACAAAGCCACCTATCTAGAAAGTCATCAACAAGATGCCGAGTTACTTGAAAAGCTTGCACTCGATGGCTTTACTTATCGCTATGGAAATAACCGAACTGCCATGTTACGCCTGCTCAAAGAGCTGCGCATCATCAATGAAATGAATTTCGCTGCTTATTATCTCATCAATTGGGATATGGTAAAATACGCAGAAAGCAAAGGCTATTTCTATGTGGGGCGGGGTAGTGGAGCGAATTCAATGGTCGCCTATTGTCTTAAAATTACTGATGTCGACCCTATTGAGCTCGACCTCTACTTCGAGCGTTTCCTCAATCGATACCGAACCTCACCACCCGATTTTGATATCGACTTTTCACATAAAGACAGAGATGATATTTATCGATATCTGTTTGAAAAATACGGACATGAAAGAGTAGCCTTACTCGGCTCCTATGTAACCTTCCAGCAAAAGGCTGCTGTCAGAGAATTGGGAAAAGTGTTCGGCTTACCTAAAGAAGAAATTGATCAGATTGTTTATCATATTCAGAAAGGAAGTTTTCCCGATAAGCTTACCAGAGGAATTTATAAATACAGTCAAAAGCTAATCGATCTTCCCAAACATCTGGGTATTCATGCAAGCGGAGTATTGATTTCAGAGAAGCCGATCTATCAATATTCAGCAATGCATCGGCCACCCAAAGGTTTGCTTACCGTTCAGTTTGATATGTATATTGCTGAAGATATCGGCTTGTATAAATTTGATGTTTTAAGTCAAAGAGGATTAAGTCATATCAAAGATTGTATCGACATTGTCAACAAAAGAGACGACATCGAGATCGATATTCATGATGTCAAAAAATTTAAAGAAGATCCGGAGGTAAGTATGATGATCCGATCGGCGCGAACGATTGGTTGTTTTTATATTGAATCGCCTGCAATGCGAGTTTTATTGACCAAGCTTCGTTGCTCCGATTATCTTACCCTCGTCGCTGCCAGTTCAATTATTCGTCCCGGAGTGGCCAGTTCAGGAATGATGCGTGCTTATATCGAACGCTTTCATAAACCCGATAGCTTTCAATATCCGCATCCCAAACTAAAAGAACTCCTCGAAGAAACGTATGGGGTAATGGTTTATCAGGAAGATGTAATAAAAGTCGCTCATCATTTTGCAGGCCTTGGTCTCGATGAAGCAGATGTCTTACGCAGAGGGATGAGCGGTAAATTCAGATCCCGTGAAGAAATGTTGCGTATCAAAAATACTTTTATGTCGAACTGTGCGGCTAAAGGCTACGAAGAAAAATTGTATAAAGAAGTATGGCGACAGATCGAAAGCTTTTCAGGTTATTCTTTTTCCAAAGCACACTCCGCCAGCTATGCAGTCGAAAGTTATCAAAGTCTTTATCTGCGAACACATTATCCCCTCGCTTTTATTACAGCAGTACTCAATAATTTTGGTGGTTTTTATCGCTCAGAATTTTACTTTCACGAAGCCCGAAGACTGGGAGCAGAAGTGGAGTCGATCTGCATCAACAGCAGCATCTACTATAATCGCCTGGTCAATACCAGTATTTACGTAGGCTTTGTACATGTGAAAGATCTGGAATACAAAAATGCACTTAACATTATTGAAGAGCGAAATAAAAATGGCCTGTATACCAGCTTTGAAAACTTTTTAGATCGCATCGATATTTCTTATGAACAACTCAGCCTGCTCATACGACTTAAAGCTTTCCGCTTTACAGAAGAAACAAAAGCTACACTACTCTGGCGCGCCGTTATCCGAAATAAAAAAACAAATAGCAAACCCTTACCTTCCGAATTATTTGTAACCGAAAGAAAACAATTTGAACTACCTGATTTAAGTGAACACTACCTCGAAGATGCTTATGATCAAATTGAAATACTCGGATTTCCTTTATACTCACCGTTCGATCTAATGGAAGATCGTTTAAAACAAGGAATTCATTACAAGGATTTCAAAAATCAAGTAGGAGAACGGATAACCATCGTCGGTTATCTGGTTACGATCAAAAACACCTCCACCAAAAGAGGAGAACGTATGCATTTCGGATGCTTCCTCGATCAAAATGGAGATTTTTTTGACACCGTACATTTTCCACCCCAGGCAAAAGCACATCCTTTCAGAGGGAAAGGGCTCTACAGAATGATCGGTAAAGTAACCGTCGAGTTCGATGCTTATATGCTCGAAATCGACTACATGGAAAAAATACCCTTTATGGAAGTGAATCAAATGGTTGAATACAACAAGAACAAACGGTAACTATTACGGCTTTTTAGTTTCAGAAATTAATCGATTAAAATATGATGGAAAAAAAGCAATGCGAATCAAACCAATGGCACAAATTAACATTAAAAAAAGAACAGGAAAGCCACCAATAGTCGATAAGATCTTCACCCCATCGATACCGGAAGTACTAATCATAATAAAAGCTACTAAACCAATAATTAATCCCCATAAATATTTTAACCAGCTGGCACCTTCCGCATTTTTAACAAAATTATTTCGGGTACAAATACTACTTATAGCAGAAGTATTTGAATCAGCAGCAGTAACAAATGAAATAAAAACAATAATTAAAAAGAAAACAGGAACAACCGAAGAAAGAGGTAATTTGGAAAAGATCATGTAAATCACACTTTCAGCTCCCTTATTATTCAAAGCATCCGTTAAAACTCCCGGATACATTTCTAAATCAAAAACAATTGCAGTCCCACTAAAAATAGTCATCCATATTCCACTAAATAAAGCAGGCCACAATAAATTAAAGTGGATAAATTGCCGAACCGAGTAACCTCTCGAAATACGTCCTAAAAATAAAGCCGTTACCGGTGTCCAAGCCAACCAGTTAGCCCAGTAAAAAACCGTCCAGCTTTGTTGCCATTCATTATTTAAATTACTTTTTATATTCGTACTTCTGTTGAAAAAACTGGCAGCATATTCTGTAATTCCATCCAGTCCTAAATAAAAAATAGATCCTAAAGGAGCGAAAATTGCGACAAACAGAAATAATAAAATAAAGGCACGGATATTATAGTCAGATAATATGCGAATACCTTTCATTAATCCGGATGAAGATGACAAAGTAAAAGCACCTACCACACTTATCATTATGAAAAAATGCACCAGAGAAGAAGATGATAAACCAAAAATCTGATCCAAGCCTCCGGCTATAGTGAGAATTCCGGTACCCAATGATGCAGCCATTCCGCTAATCAAAGCAAATAATCCAATTGTATTTATAACTGAAGAAGCAAAAGAATTTACCTTCTTTCCTCTGAAAGGAAAAACCAAAGCACTCAAGTTTAATCCCTGATTTAAATTATAAATGCATAAGGCAAATAAAAGAGAAGCAACAGTGTAAATAGCATAAGGAGTAATTGTCCAATGCATAAACATAGTGCTCATTGCAAAAGAAGCAGCAGCCTCAGACCGGTTATCAATATTAAGCATGTCAGGCACACCGTTAATATGATACATTGGTTCAGCTGAGCCCCAAAATAGAATGCCTGTCGCAATAGTTGTACAGAGACAAATGGTAAACCACTTCCATTTAGTTAACAATGGTTCGGCTTTGGCACCACCAATTTTAACTTTCGAAAAAGGAGAAAAATAAATTACTGCCAATAAAATTACAAAAAGAAAAGAAGCCCAATTAAATAACCAGTCAAAATGTTCTAATATCCAGCCATTAACCCCATTAATATATGCTAAGAAACTTTCCTGGAAAAAAAAGCTTAAACCTAAACTTATAATCAATATGATAAAAGGTGGCCAGAATATTTTGTGATCAAGCCGATTCAATTGCCTGATTTTAACGCTAATGTCCTTTGCTGCAAAAACTCAATAAGCTCTTGCCGGTCATCATACCGTTCCATTTCATTATAATGAATGGGACTTCCAATTTCAATTCGATACGTTTTATCCCGTTTATTCATTACCTCATAAAGCAATAATCCTAATCTCAGATTCATACTGAATTTACTCACCCATTGAAACCAACTACTATTCTGACCGTGAAAATAAATAGGAACAACACTACACTTTGTCTCATGAATTCGAGTGCAAATAAATCTTCTCCACGGCCACTCTTCAGCATCACCATTTAAAGACCATCTCGGTCGGGTGGCAACGGCACCCGATGGAAAAATAATTAATGCTTCACCATTATTCAATCGCTCAGTCGTCAACCGTTTGGTCTCCAGATTCGTTTGCATAGAAGCCTCATCACCCCGAAAATCAACCGGTAAAAAATGACCTTTTAAAATCGGTTCATGACTTAAGACTTCATTTATCAATAGAAAAAAATCTTTCCGTACACGTGTTACAATATGCAATAACATCGCACCATCTAGTACCCCAAAAGGATGATTCGCAACAAAAATTACAGGACCTGATTTAGGAATTAAATCCAGACGTTCAGCATCATAATCCATCGAAATATTCAACTCATCCATTGCCTCCTTCCAAACCTTATAAGGATTTGGATTATTATCATGCAGTTGATTGTAAATTCGTTGCAACTCTTTCTTACCCGTTGCATTTTCTAATGTCGTAATCACGAATCGCTTTAACCAACCATCCTCAGCACTCGAATAACTAAAATTATAGCCCGAGTACACATGTTCTGTCTGCTCCACAAATTGTCTTTTGTTATGCCTAAAATAGAGAATTCAATTTTGTAAATACACCTTTTATTCTACTTTTTTGTGCAGCCCCTTTTTTAGTTCATAGTCAAACCTGACCGTTATAATCGAATGTATATAAAGTTGAAACATACTCCTAAAGAAACGGGCCGGGCTCTCCGTTCAAATTCAACTTCTTTTCAGTGTTTGCTTTATAGCCTTTATCTGTTTTTCCGCAGAGCTCCAAACCAGTTAAAGTC
>JAHDHT010000238.1 GCA_020631175.1 Chitinophagales bacterium | reverse complement strand
TAAAAACCCCTATTTTTGCCCTCCAATTTTCATGAGCAGAAAAAAGAAAATAGCAGAACGCATCGAAATCGATCAGATCGTTACCGAAGGCAAAGGTATCGGCAGACTCGATGGTAAAGTCTATATTATCGACAATGCAATTCCCGGCGATGTAGTCAAAGCAAAATTACGTCGTAATAAAGCCGATTATGCGCAGGGATTTGTGCTTGAATTACTCGAACCTTCTGCAGATAGAATTGATGCTTTTTGCGATCACTTTGAAGATTGTGGCGGTTGTAAATGGCAATTTTTGAGCTACGAAAAACAACTCTCTTATAAAGAACAAATCGTTAACGATACACTCAAACGACTTTCAAAAATTGATGTGCCCGAATCAGAACCAATACTCGGTGCCGAGCCCAATCGCTTTTATCGAAATAAAATGGAATATTCCTTTTCGCATCAGCGTTGGCTCACTAAAGAAGAGGCCGCTTCAACTGAGGAAATAACTGCAACACCGGCAGTCGGATTTCATGTGCCCCGTTTTTTTGATAAAATAGTAGACATTAAAAAATGCTGGTTGCAAGATGAAAAAGGCGATCAAATAAGAAATGCCGTGCGCGAATACGCACTCGAAAACAATATTTCTTTCTTTAATATCCGAAAGCAGGAAGGATTATTACGTTCTTTAATTTTGCGCAATAATAAAGCCGGTGATTTTATGGTCGTTTTATCTTTCTATCAAAACGATCCGCAAATCATTACTGCTATGATGCGTTTTTTAAAAGAGCAATTTTCATTTATTAAAAGCCTGCACTTTGTAGTAAATTCAAAAGGGAACGACACCCTTTATGATCAGGATATTCAATGTGTTAATGGTAATCCATTCATCGAAGAACAATTAGGCGAGCTTCGTTTTCGAATTAGTCCGAAATCATTTTTCCAAACCAATTCTTATCAGGCATTAAAGCTGTATGAAAAAGTGAAAACATATGCCGATTGTAAAGGAGATGAAGTTCTATATGATTTATACTGCGGCACCGGAACGATCGGATTATTTTTAGCGGATAGCTGTAAAGAAGTAATTGGAATAGAAACGGTCGGCCAGGCGGTTGCAGATGCGAAAATTAATGCTGAGATCAATAAGATCGAAAATGCCCATTTCTACGAAGGAGAAATTCGAAATGTAATTGCCTCAACTGTTCAGAAACACGGCAAAGCAGATGTTGTCATTCTTGATCCGCCAAGGGCAGGTTTACATAAAGATGTTTGTACTTTTTTAAATGAATTTAAAGCGCCAAAAATGGTTTATGTAAGTTGTAATCCGGCAACTCAGGCAAGAGATTTACAATTATTAGCTGAATCGTATACCGTAAAAAAGGTACAGGCCGTTGATATGTTTCCACACACTTATCATATTGAAAGTGTGGTTTTATTAGAATTAAAAAATGAAGTGAATTAAAATATGTCACAAATTAATGAACAACTAAAAAGCGTTGACCTCGATGTCGCTACCTATGAAGATTATTTGTTAGAAGTTTCTAAACTGGTGCGTGATCAAAAAGTAAGTCAGTACCCGATTTTTGTCGTTCATCAGGAGGCACAGGTTATCTTAGGTAAACCTTTAATTGATGCTGCAAAAGCAAAAACAAAATGGTCGGTGAATATTTCTCATTTGGAAGATTTCGTCAATAAAGAAGTGATCACCAAAGAAAATGTAGAAACGTTCAGAGCGAATTTTAAACCTGCCGATCAGTTTATGTGTTTATTTTTACTAAGCCCGGAAAATGCAAAATTTATTTTCCGTCCATTTACAATAAAGTCATGATAGAATATAAAAAATACACGCTTGAAAACGGCTTGCGCTTATTAGTGCATGAAGATGATAGCACGCCAATGGCTGCTGTTAATATTTTATACGATGTAGGTTCAAAAGATGAATCGGAAGCTAAAACCGGCTTTGCGCATTTATTCGAGCATTTAATGTTTGAAGGTTCCTCAAATATTCCAGATTTCGACGGTCCCTTACAAAGAGCAGGCGGTGAAAGCAATGCCTTTACTTCAAGTGATATCACGAATTATTACGATGTTTTACCGGCGAATAATTTAGATACTGCATTGTGGCTGGAAAGCGATCGCATGCTTTCATTGAATTTCAGTGAAGAAGCTTTAGCGGTTCAGAAAAAAGTGGTTTCAGAAGAATTTAAACAAAGAAATTTAAATCAGCCTTATGGTGATGTATGGCATCACTTAATGGCATTAACCTATGAAAATCATCCTTACAAATGGCCTGTGATCGGTAAAAATTTGGATCATATTGAAGCCTTTGAATTACAGGATGTAAAAGATTTTTTCTTTAAACACTATCGTCCGCAACATGCTATTATGTGCATTAGTGGAGGCGTAAATGCCGATGAAGTTTTTGAAAAAGTAAATAAATGGTTTGGAGCAATACCAAAAGGTGAAACCTATAGTCGCAACGTTCCTCAGGAAAACATGCAATCTGCTTATCGAATAAAAAAGGTAGAATCGGACGTTCCGATGGATGCAATTTATATGACCTTCAAAATGCCGGGAAGAAGAGATGATGCTTTTTATGCAGCTGACATGATTTCGGATATTTTAAGTGCCGGAAGTTCTTCAAGATTTAATCAGAAATTGGTAAAGGAATCAAAATTATTCGTAGAAGCGCATGCTTATATCACTAGCAATATCGATCCGGGAATTTTAGTAATGGAAGGAAAATTGCACAATGGAGTTTCTTTTGAAGAAGCTGAAAATGCTATTTGGAAAATAGTGGAAGAATTGCGGACGGATGGCATAGCGGATAGAGAATTGCAAAAGGTGAAAAATAAAATTGAATCGCATATTCGCTTTTCTCAATCAGGCATTTTAAATCGCGCGATGGATCTTTGTTATTTTGAATTACTTGGAGACATTGAATTAATTAATACAGAAGCAGATAAATACGGCTCTGTTTCTGCAGATGAAATCATTGAAGCTTTGAATAAATATGTTCAAAAAGATAAAGCTTCTGTTTTACATTATAAATCGAATCAATAATGAGTTTGACATTAGACAGAACTTTGGTGCCTGACCTTCAAATGGCGGAAACGGTACCCTTAAGAGAAGCGGAAAAATTAGCAATTGGTAATTTCAGTCAGGCTTATTTAGTGAATGCCGGAAAAAATGATTTGATTAAAATCGATCTAATCTTCAAAGCCGGAAGAAAATATGAAAGTAAGAGACTTCAATCATTATTAACGGCAAGGTTATTACGCGAAGGAACTTCAGAGAAAAGCGCGGCAGAAATCGCTGAGCTATTAGATTTTTATGGAGCATCTTTTAAAATCCGTCCGGGTTTAGATCATGTTACGATTAGTGTGTTTTCGATGCGCAAATATATTCGGGAAGTTTTAAATCTTTCCGTTCATTTAATTAATGATGCATCCTTCCCACAAAATGAACTGGATATTGTTCGTGATAATGCATTACAAAAATTGGAGGTTAATCTTCAAAAAACAAAATATTTAGCTAGTCGTGCTTTTCGCCTTCATTTGTTTGGAGACGGTCATCATTACGGTTATGCCGATGATGTAGCAGAATATAATTCCATCCAAACAACAGATTTACAAAGTCATAAAGCAGCGACTTTATTTGCAGAAAATGCTTCTGTTTTTATTTCAGGAAAAATCGCTGCAGAAACGATTGAAATAATAAAGGATGAATTATCAAAAATTCGATCGCAGAAAGATGAAGTCCATCCATCCAAAGCAACATTAAAAACGTATCAAACCGATCGTATCATCCTTCCAAAAGAAGGAGCGATTCAGGCGGCAATCAGAGTAGGAAAACCCATTATTTCAAAACGCCATGCAGACTATCCGAAATTGAGTATTCTGAATACTATTTTGGGTGGATATTTTGGTTCGCGATTGATGAGTAATATCAGGGAGGAAAAAGGATATACATATGGTATTTATTCAACCTTGGTTAATCTTCAGGATGCGGCTTATTTTGCTATTGGAACAGAAGTGAATGTAGATGTTGCCGATGATGCACACGCTGAAATAATGAAAGAAATTCAGCGATTGATTGATGAGCCGGTGAGTGCAGATGAGTTAAATCTGGTGCGAAATTACCTGATCGGCGGACTAATGCAATCGGTTGATGGGGCTTTCAGAACGAGTAGTGCATTACAAAGTTTGTATTTATTTGACCTCAACACTCAATATTTTCACGATTTTGTCGATACTATAAGGCAGGTTTCTTCAGGTGATTTGCAGGAGATGGCTGCTAAGTATTTATCACCGGAAACATTGAGCACTATTATTGCGAGAAATGAATAGCATGAAAAGTATAGTTGGATTTATTTTCTTCTTTTTATCGGGCTTCTGGGCATTGGCTCAGCAACCGGTTTCTTTAGAATGTGTGAATACCATCAATAGTGGTATTGTGGAGTTGCAATGGACAAATCCTTCTGCAACATGTGGAGCAGGTTTTGAAGGCTATATCGTTTATGTAGCTGAAAATATAAACGGACCTTATAATGTGGTTGACATTATAGTGAATGAGAATACAGATACGTATACTGATTATTCGGCCTCTACTTCGGCACCTGCTTTATACTATTATGTGATAACGCAATGCAGTGGTATGACGAGTGCAACTTCTGATACCTTAGATAATGTGCGACCTGTTGCGCCGGAAATTAATTATGTTTCGGTAAGCGGAAATGATGTAGAGATTACCTGGTATCCAAGTACTTCACCTGAAACGGTAGCATATATCATTTATAGAAATGATGGAAGTTTTCAACCGATTGATACGGTTTTTGGTGCGAATACTACTTTTTATTTAGATACAGACGGTGCACCTACTATTCAGAGCGAATCTTATACCATTGCATCGGTAGATGCTTGTGATTATGTCGGACCTTTTAATTTGGATGAACATAATACGGTCTTCCTATCGGCTGTGAATGATAGTTGCACAACAGAAGTTACTTTAGATTGGAATTCTTATATCAACTGGCCAAGTATTGGCACTTACGAATTACATGTTTCTGAAGACGGCACTAATTTTAATTTCTTTACGACAGTTGATCCTTCTCAAACGATATACACCTATAACAGTTCGAGTGGTGCTGATAATTTGTGTTTTGAAGTGCGTGCGGTGAGAACGGGAGATTTAATTATTTCAAGATCGAATCGCGCTTGTGTAAATTTAGAAGTACCGAATCCACCTCAATATATGTATGCAAGAAGAGCATCTGTTGTTGCGGATGGAAGGGTAGAGTTCGATTATATTGTTGATCCGAATGCGGGTTTGTTATTATATCGAATTCAAAAAGCGACGGATAGTACGGCCTTAAATACGATTGCTAACTTTACGATTGATTTCGGTGTTCAATTTTATAATACGTACATCGACTCGATCGCGAATACACAATTTGATCCTTTCTTTTACCGAACGGTTGCCGAAGACAGTTGTGGTATTCCTTATTTTTCGACAATGGTGAAAACCATGTTGTTAAGAGCAAGACCGGAAGCAGGATTTAATAATTATCTGGAATGGTCGCCTTATGTAATTGAACATGGTACGGTTAATTTTTATAATGTTTATCGAAAAAATCCTTCGGGTGTTTGGGAATTAATTACGACACTACCTTCTTCAGAAAGTTCTTATACTGATTTTGCCGGTGATTTATCACCGGATGAACAGGGTGGAATTTGTTATCGAATTGAAGCTGACTACAGCATGAATTATCCTGAAATTGCCGGGGAGGATTTAACCGCTTTTTCAAATGAAGAATGTGTGGCGAC
>JAHDHT010000237.1 GCA_020631175.1 Chitinophagales bacterium | reverse complement strand
CGCAAGGGCGCTAAGGCGCAAGGTTTTATTGCTGTTGTTCGGAATTTTATTGCAAAGACGCTAAGGCGCAAAGGTTAGGTTGCTGTTGTTCGGATTAGAAAATAGCGCAAAGTGAAAACACTTATACCTTGTACCTTATACCTTTTTCTGTAAAGTTTTTAAGTAAAAGGTGTAAGTGGTAAGTGAATTGTCCGGGCTACAAAGTACTGCGCTACTCAATACTCAATACCGTGCTACTCAATACTTAGTACAGAGCTACAAATTAGTTCTTCTCAAATGTCGCATAAGTAGACATCACTTTATTTTTCAAATGAATAAAGTATGTACCTGTTAGTAAATCATTTGTTTGAATAGAATGTGTATTCATTCCTTCCGAAGTATCGAAATCATAAGTTCCGTATGACTGGCCTTGCATATTGTACAGAATTACCTGTGTATCAAAATCTGAAGTGGATTCATATTCGATAAATAATGTATTATCTGTTGGAACAGGATATAAAAGCAACCCTTCATCTGAAGCTAACTGAATGCTTTCTGTTTCGAGTTTCTGATCATCATCGGCCTGGGCCGGATTACATCCTGTTGTAGTGAATGATTGAACCGAAGATGGAGCACTAAAGGTATTATCTCCACAGTCTACTTCAATATACCATTCATAGCTTGTACAAGACTCAAGGGTAAAAAGGATCGACAATGGAAAGCTTGTATTAAATAAATTCCATTGATTACCCTGCTTTCTATAATATAGATTATAGTCTGCCTGAGCGTATAAATCCCATACTAATATCACCGATGAATTGGTAATGTTATTCGTATATAATCCTTGCAGTGGATCGCATGGTATCGGACATCCTAGTGTAGTAAATGTTCTTTGAGCAGCAATGCTTAAACTTCCATCCAAACACCGATTATAAACGTTTATTTCGATAATTGAACAGGCATCCAGATTTGAAAGAATAAGGAAATTGAATGCTGTGTTTACCGTATTCCATCCTGATCCGGTCGTTACATTTCTGTATTCAACCTGATATTCCAGGGCTATTGAACTTTCATCCCATGTTACCAATGCTGAGCTTTCCTGGACGGATGATACATCAAGATTTTCAGGTTCTGCACATAAACTGCAATTTGCATCTTCTAATGTATTAAATACTTCCAGTTCACTTAATGGAGAAGTGAAACCGAAACCACAATTACTTCTTACCGCAAAATGATACAAGGTGCACCCTTCGAGGTTATTTACGTTTAAAAAATTATCAGTTGTACTTACTACATTCCAATATTCAGCATCTGCTTTTTTGTAAGCCACTTCATAATATTGATATTCATTAACCTGTTCAAACAAAATGGTAGCCGAATTTGAAGTAACATTTATGGCAAATGCATCTTGTGGCGTATCACAATTTTCACATTGATCAGGAATGCCATCATAATCAAAATCGATATTATCATTACCTCCATCACAAAGATCAATTTCATCACAAACTCCATCATTATCTGAGTCAACTGCATTGGTCTGACAGTCGGTACAAGTCTGCAGCCAAATTCCATCAACATAAGTTTGACCACTTCCATTATCTTGTAATAACACGTCTTGAGGACCATCCTGAGTAACGGTCCAACAGTAGGTAATTGGAATATCTAAATCATTTGGATAAGGATTTACCAGATAAGATAATTCCTGATTAATCGTTAATTTGAATTTGCCTGCTGCATTATTAAATTTAAAGTCGAGACAAATTTCATCGTTAATATTTGCATTGGCAAATTGAAATTCTAATGAATCGGTACTACCACCAATTCCTCCGGTATATATTCCATCCGGTAATCCACTTGCATTTTCCGGGTTAGAAATCCCTGCACTAAATGAAACATTTGTTGTTGTATTTGAATCAATATTAGAACATGAACATTTTAGTTTATCGTATTCAGAATCTGAAGGTGCGCAATCACAATAATTGTAAGAAATTCCATCCATTCGAATTCCGCCCGGACCAAACTCTGAAACAGTTATTAACTGTTCGCCGTCGGCATATATTGGAAGACAAACCTGCTGAATTGCATAGGTATTATCTTCAGTTGGATTGGTGAATGAGAAGAAATATCCGCTTATATCAAACCCAGCGATTCCGTTTGGATCACTAAAACCAACATAAAAACAAACTTCTTCTCCTATTGCCATTGAAGGAACTCTTAAGACCAAACGATCATTGCCACCAATGTAACCGGTAGTGAGACCGTCAGGAAGTCCGGTTGCATTTTCCGGTGTACTAAATCCTTCAAAACTATATAATTCAGCTCCTCCTGTTTGCATATCATTCGGACAAATACAATCACTTTTTTGGGAATAGCCTAAATGATTCATGCAAGGATTAAAATCATCCAGATCTCCGCTGTTCGAACTAATGCCATCTCCATCACAATCAGCCGTGTTTATATCTTTCCATCCCGGAGGTTCGTTACCGTCAACTATACCGTCTGCCGTACAAGGATTGTTTGGTTCAACATCTTCAAGGTCACAGATTCCGTCATTATCAGTATCAAATTTTGGTGTTCCGACACATTGACAATCGGCTAAATAAACATCGTTATCTGTACAGTCATTTCCATCATCACAGGCAGAACCGATTAATGCATTATCGAAATTCGGACAGTCGTCTGAATTATCACAAACACCATCGTTATCAGAATCAGGCGCATTTGGCGGACAATTACAATCTCTAATTGCTCCGTCATTTATCCATTTTTGAATGGTAGCTAATTCATCGGCATCAACCTGATTACCTACTCTTGAATTCATGGAAGGAATTCCAATGGTGCCGGAACAACCATCATATCCATCAATTTCAATTATATCAACAAAACGGGTTCCGGTAATTAAATCTGAACCACAATTGTTTCCACCTGCAATTGTTGATTCGTATGATAAGAGGTTCAGACCGGCGATTGCATTTGAACCATGACAACCGGTACAACCGTTTTCATAAAAAATGTAGGCTACATCATCCCATCCAACAAGCCCGGTATCACATTGATCATCTGCATTATCTACATATCCTGCAGGCTGACTGCATGAGTACAATGCAGCATCGCCATTACCCATACCGTCATTGTCTGTATCCTGATACCAAACACTTGCTCCCTGACCATCGCATACACCACAAATATCTATTTGTCCGTAACAAGCGTCCGGATTAATTTTTAATTCAAACTCTGCAATAGAAACACAATTATTATTGGTGTCATAATTATCGAGTACAGTAATTAAAAGTTTTTCAATAAAAATTCCGGGTAGTTCAGGCCCTTCAAAACCATCGTAATTATTTGCTTCTGTTGCCTGTGGAAAAACATATTGTCCAAGTTCTTCCCAGGTGTTTCCATCCACAGAATAATCAATAATTATATTTTTAGCTCCCAGTTGACTTTCTCCCGAACGGTTGGCATTCCATACGTAGATACTTTCAATACTTTCAGGTTGATTAAATTCAAACAATAGCCAATGCGATTGACCTCTGACAGTGTTAGGACTCATTGTTTCACTGCAT
Source organism: Chitinophagales bacterium (assembly GCA_020631175.1). Taxonomy (GTDB): domain Bacteria; phylum Bacteroidota; class Bacteroidia; order Chitinophagales; family JAHDHT01; genus JAHDHT01. Next base: position 2,328 of record JAHDHT010000237.1, on the reverse strand, counting down.
GATTTCCAGCTTTCATTCCAGACATTACCATTATCGGTACACTGACTTTTAGCTTTATTACTCAGCAATAAAATAAATAAGAAAAGGGCTATATGTTGTATGAAGGTCTTCATTTAGTTTTTTTCTGTTTAGCTCATAAATCCAATAGGATAATTGGTTGAATTTGGTGTCCAGAAATTGGTAATGTTTGGGAATATCTGATAGAGGTCGGCTGAAGAAGCACCAAACCAAAGTGCCAGTTCTGCGAAGTATTCATCGCAGCTGGTTGTAGGTATAAATCTTCCTGTTCCGGTATCTAAGGGACTTCCTAAATACAGATCAGGATAAGAACCATAAATATCTTTCCCATTTACTGCTCCGCCCATAACCATAACGTTACCGCCCCAGCCGTGATCTGAACCGTCACCATTTGAAACCAGTTTCCTTCCGAAATCAGACATGGTAAATGTGGTAACATTATTTTCAAGTCCTAATTCTGCAAGTACACTGTAGAAACTATCCATAGCATCATCCAAAGTGGCTAATAATTCTGCATGATCATCAATTATATAATCATGTGTATCCCATCCACCAAAAGAAATAAAGAATGTTTGCTGAGAAACATTTAATACATCTCTCGCAGCAATTGTTTTAGCAACCATTTGCAGGCTTTCACTTAAATTAGTGTCTGCAAAAGTTGTTGTAAATGGAGCAACGCTATTTATCGCTCCTGAAAACTCAAAAGAATTTCCATTAGAATTAGTTATGGTATTTTGAAATGCCTGGTCTAATACATTTATGTAATTTTCTTCTAATAAAGAATCGAGTGTTTGTCTTTTAATTGTATTATAAAAATTATTACTGGTAGACCCTGAGATCTGAACAGCACCACTTCCTGTTCTCAGAATGGAATAGGGTTGAATTTCATCTCCAAGTTGAAACTGGTTCAATCCTGAAAGTGAAAGGTTCATTGAAATACTTTGGCTAGCGTTGTTATATCTAAGTATATCTGCCATTCTTCCTCCCCAACCTGTTAAAGCTTGTCTGTCTTGAGGAAGAGAAGTCTGCCAATGTTTTTGTTGATCTGAATGAGAGAATAATCCTTCCGGCAAGTTAAAACCTGTATTAAAATCAGACATTGTTGTTGGATAAACCAGCGCGCCAATGTTTGAAATAAAAGCAAGATTACCGGCTTCAAATAAGGATTGAATTTTAGGCATGCTTGGATGCACACCATATTGTTTACCATCTGAAGTATTCGGATTAATGGGTAAGATTTGATTCTGTGGTATTGCCACATTTGTGCGGCTTTGAGCATACTCATTATACTCTGTTGTACCTCTCGGGATCAACATGTTAAAACTATCATTTCCTCCTGCCAGAAGAATACAAACTAATGCTTTGTAATCGTTATTGGAAGGATTAAAAAAAGAGTTATTTGCATTTGCAGCAGCTGCAGAATTTACCAAACCCAAATTTGTAATTCCGGATAATAATGAAGTTGCACCAATAGATGCACAGCCAATACCCAGCTTATTTAAAAAGTCTCTTCTATTATTTTTTTTAGCCACGCTTATATTATTTTAAAATATTAAATGCAGGAGTTGCTATAATGAAATAAATGGCATCTTCAACAGCGTTTCTTGCTTCATAAGTGGAAATATTATTCTCATAGCTCGTAATAGCATTTTCAATAATTGATTTTGTTGAACTATTCATTTGTCCTCTGCAGAGTAAAATGTTTAAGTGGTCAATTAATGCACTCAAACCTTGAGTTGAATAAATATTTTCCTGAACTGAATAATCTAACTCTGGAACATCATTAGGATTGACAGTAAGAAAATTTGAGTTTCCTGATGATAGAGTTCGATTATTAAATGCAGTGTTTTTTATTTTTAATTCTAAAAGATTTAGATAATAAATAGAAGAAGTGCTATGGAAAATTTGAAACTCAGGAGAAACAAGATCCATTGGTGCTACGTTTTCACTTTCTGCATAAAATGGAGAAAAGAAATTAAAAACTGAAGGCGCTCTTAAAAAATCCTGTTCAAGTAATATCCCAAATTCAGACTGATCTCTCAGATAATATCTTCCGGAAGGAGTTGAAACATCAAATGCATTCCAAATTATTGTGAATCTTTCGATCGGCTGTAAAAATTTACCTGAATTGTAAGTGTCAATATTAGAGCAATCTCTTGCTTCAGGGTCCATCAAAATAGCTTTTATCACAGCGCCCATATCACCTCTCACACCCTGACCGTTATTATTGAACACAGTAGCTACTCTATTGATATATGCCGGACTTGGATTTGATTTTACGAATTGCTGAATTAGGCGAATGCTTATAAA
>JAHDHT010000236.1:1674-5881 GCA_020631175.1 Chitinophagales bacterium | reverse complement strand
ATTTTCACAAAGTAAAAGCCGCGATAGGGATAGTAGCGATACCCGTTTTTGATGAAGCCCTTAAAAACGATTTTTAGATTGGCTGACAGCGGAAGACAAGATAAAATTCAGTTTTTAATGCTGAAACAAAAGCGCGTACAAGCGGATAGCCCGGCCATCGCCATATTGAATTAGAACTTTACTCAAAACTGTTAACTATTTGATTTAGTTCTTTTTATACACCCGAAATTTACCTTTGAAGGTTTTGTATTTCACCGCATTAATTCGTCCGGCTTTATCGCGTAAAAATTCTAAAATGTCTTTACTGCTTCGCACAGAATAAAAGCGATCTTTCTCTAATGGAATCATTTCTACCGGTACACGGGCCTGATTGTAGACGTATAATCTACCATCTGCCTGAAAAATTTCAAGGTCTTTATAGGTGCCTGTAAATTCGGTCCAGTTTTGCGGTTTATAATCCTGATTGAATCGTTGCAGTTTATATTCCAGTAAATCGCGGGCATGAATTTGAAATGCTTTCTTACTACTGTCTTTTTCAGTTTTAATGAGACTGTCGAGCGCCAGGGCATATGTTTCGTTAACGGCGTTAACATCTTTTAATTCGATATCCGGTTTTACTCCAATTGCTTCCCAGTTTTGGTTGGTCACTGCTCCATGAATAGCTGATCTTGGTAAGAGTAATGCGAAAGCATCGTTTATAACCATCATGCTGCAGGCATGTGCTCCTCCCCAGGAGGTTTCTCCAACAACCAAACCCCGGTTTTTCTCCTGAACAGCATGTGCAAGAATTTCAGCAGCTGAAGCTGTAGAGGGACTGATGAGCACAAAAACGGGTACTCTAGTCAGTTTTTCATGCTTTTTTTCGTTGAAAGCTATATATCGAATCGGATTGCGCTCTCGTCTTTTTCTATAGAACATAAAGTCGTCATTCTCCAGAAAATAGGAGAGCACCCAATCGAGCGAGTTTACATGTCCGCCGTAGTTATGCCTAAGATCTACAATAACAGCATCGCTGTTGGAAAGAAATTGAAAACTGGCGTCTATTACATCTTTTGCGTCTTCAAAAGCAGCAAAACGATTGAACTTCAGATATCCTACATTGCCCGGAAGAATCTCCAGTTTTTCAAACTCGAAATTTCGCTCTTTTCCTACTTGTTTATTTTTCAGATAAGCAGAGTAGTTTGCTGCATTATTCCAATCTTCACCGATTTGGCGTTCGAAAATCACCCGTTTAACCATGCTGCTGTCATAAAACAACAATAGATGTTTATCATTTGAAGCAGCTCGTAGCTGATTCGTTACTGAGCGGGCAAACAAAAAGGGATCATTTTCCTGACCAAAATGGCTGAAATCAAGTTTATCAGGCAGATTTTTAAGATTTTCAGGGATGACATAATCGTCCAAAATCAAAGATTCAATGCTATCTAAAACGAATTGTTTCTGACTCGAATCTATATAGGCATTATATGAAGCAACCGGACCATCGTATTCAGTTGGTGTAAGTTTGCACGATGCGCAAAAACATACAACCAGCAATATTATTACCGGTAATAAAAGACGAGGATTTCCATTTTGGCTTTTTAACATAGAATTATGCGCATATTTAGTCTCAAAGTTTACCTTTGCGACTCAAATTTAATTATGAAATTCAAACTATTAGTCATTCTGATAGCCCTAGCCGGTTGCAGTCTCAGGCTAAGTGCTCAGACAAAAATGGAAACAAAAAAGGAAAAAGCAAGCTACGGGCTTGGAATTAACATCGCTCAGAACCTTGAAAACCAAGGTTTAACAGATCTTAACATAGATTTAGTCATTCAAGGCATTAAAGATTACCTCGCAGGTAAAGAACAACTATCTCCGGCTGAGAGTCAAATGGCTTTACAGGAGTATTTTGCTGAATTACAAGCAGCAGCTGCGCAAAAGAACCTGGAAGCGGGTCAAAGCTTTCTTACAAAGAACGGATTAAGACCGGAAGTAACTACCACAGCAAGCGGCTTACAATATGAAGTATTAACCGCAGGAAACGGACCTAAACCTGCTGCAACAAGTCAGGTAACGGTACACTATCACGGTACTTTAATTGATGGTACTGTTTTCGATAGTTCTGTTGAAAGAGGGCAACCGGCAACTTTTCCGGTTAATGGTGTGATTCAAGGCTGGATAGAGGCTTTACAGTTAATGCCTCAAGGTTCAAAATACAGACTATTTATTCCTTCAGATCTGGCATATGGAAAAAATGGGACCGGATCTATGATCGGTCCCAATTCTACACTGATTTTCGAAGTTGAGCTTTTGGCTATTCAATAGTCAAATGCTCGATTGAATAATAATAATTAATAATTGTTGGTCATTTAGTTATTTTCTTGATTTGTCTTTTATCTCCTGAAGTCAACTCGAATAAATACATACCCTTTGGCAAATCAATCATATTGATTTCAAATAATTGGCTTGCCTGATCAGCAAATTGCTGGTTGAATATTATCTTTCCATCCATATCAATCAAACGTGCACTAGCACTTTGATTATCATCCGGTAAGCTAAATTCAACCGTTAAATAATCTACTACCGGATTAGGGTAGGCAAGTAGTTGAATTTCAGTATTTAATAGCTCTGTATTTGAAGCATTTCTGCCTACTGAACCTCCGCCATTAACACAACCAATTGTGGTAAATGTTTCGATCGGACTAGGGTCGCTTTGCTGTCCGTTTGCGCAGGTAGCCATGATGTACCATTCGTATGTTTCACAAGCATCTAAACCAAATAGCAAAGCCAAAGGATAAGGACTTGTGTATGATTGCCAGGTATTATCAGTTAAGGATTTATAATACATGGTATAAGTACTATTTGGGAGTAAATCCCATGACAATGCAACTGAGTTATCAGTAATATTGAAACTATAAATATTTTCTATCTGATCACAAGTGTCTATGTTTCCGTTATTACCGGGTCCACAATTCCCTAAAGTAGTAAAAGCACCACCGGCATAACCGCTAGGTGAACCGCTGCAATCTGCTGAAATCTGATATTCATAGAAGCTGCAAGATTCTAAACCGGATAAAATAGCGAAATTCAAGGAAACCATAGTACTCTGCCAAACCGTTTCACCTACTTCACGGTATTCTAAGTTATATGCAGTTGCATCCACAACAGGGTCCCATAAAATAGTAGCTCCTGAAACAGTGATATTACTGATAAAGACATTCTGTGGTGGGTCGCAATCATCCATCACTGTTACATTTACCATTGATTCACTGGTATTCCCATCATCGTCAGTAGCAACTGCCTTTAACATCGTATTGCCTGCATTCTGTGGCGTCCAATTAGATAAATATGGGGAGCTTAAATCACTTGTAATAAAAGTGTTGTTTTCATAAAAATCAACTCTAGTAACGGTTCCGTCAGCGTCAGATGCAATGGCATTTAAGTTGTAATTCTGATTAATGGTAACTATATCATTATCAACCGGATTCGTCAATTGAACAACAGGTGGTTCCTGTGATTCAACGACTATATTCACTATTGCCGTTGAACTTTGCTGATTCAAATTATCGGTAGCAACAGCGAATAAGGTATAGTTACCCGGTGCTGCAATGGATGTTGTAGTATTAAAAGGTGGACTGTTTAAAACAGTTAGTAATTGTCCGTTCAGATAGAACTTAACATCAGTTACCGTTCCATCCAAATCATAAGCAATCGTATTCAAAGCAAACAATTCGTTCGTATTTACAACCTGACCATCATAAGGCGCAGAAAGTGAAATACTTGGTGGGTTATTTACCACATAACTATATTCAATAAATAGTTTAGCCGCTTTGTTGGGATCACTGTCATATGCATCTGCAGTTCGTTCTCCGGTTCCACTTATAATGAAAGCCATCGGAGATGCTGAGCTAAATCCGGTTTGATTTACAAGTTCCTGAATAACTGTAGTTAAATCCGGTGTGCGTTGATTAGCATTCGACTCATCAACCGTATTCCATGGAACAGGTGACCAACTTACTGAAGCATTGGTAGTAGGCCTGCTTGAAATGTTAAAAGCAACATCACCGAAAGTAGAAGGACTTGGATCCGCTTCACCATGTATCATTAAATTGGTAGAACCTGTTGTTACTTCATCACAAGTAAATTGAATGTAAGCATTACTAATAGTCGCATATTGCGGAATATTTAATCCCGTAAATCGAAGCCCAACTAATTGATTTCCAAC
>JAHDHT010000236.1:0-1574 GCA_020631175.1 Chitinophagales bacterium | reverse complement strand
GGATTCCAGATATTAAGGTTATTGGGCGGCGTAAAACGATCATTATCATTTACAAAAGCCACAGTGCTGGCATTATCAGTATTAATCGTTCGAACAGCTATCGTGTCTTTGTTAACATGAATCCATTTGAACTGATTAAACATACCGGAATCTCTCGTCCAAGCTTTATTATCATCATTTCCTCTTAAAGGCGCTCCCCAACAACCTTCACCAACGAATGTGATGCCATTAACATCATCTCTTCTAAAACCTTCATAACAATCTAATCCACCATTACAAGGTGTTACCGGCCAGGTCGTTTTAACAGTATGCGAATCACCTTCCACAACCAGGCGAACCTTGTGCGTGCTGAATAGTCCGGACCAAAAAGCATATTGGTTACTTCCTTCCGGCTTAAGAGCTACATGAGGTCGCATAGGACGGTGATACTGAGCGATTTTCCAACAGTAATTTGAATTATTAATTAAATCATTTTCTAACCAGTCAGTTTGTGTTCCACCGATTGAAATTTCAGAGTTTAAAGTGTAAATTCTAAGTAAATCGGTTCCCATCGAAACCGTATAATATACCTGAGAAGGCGTATCAAATAAACGCTCTAACATGGTATTATTTCCTTCGTGATTACCTCGAGCAACAATAATAGGAGTAACCCGACCATCCGGACCAATCGTTTCCTGCCAATCGTCTAACCAGTCTTTCCATTGAGAATCGTTTCCTGAATCCGTCAAATCACCATCAAACATAACTGCATGAGGCTTTAACTTCGCAACAAGTTGATTGCCGTTTCGTCTTTGCGTTCGATTATTTCTCGAGTCACCGCCCGCAATAATACTCAACTCAGCAGTATTCGCATTCGAAACTGTTTCAAAAAAGAAAACGTCAGACTCGCTGTTACTATCTTTTACCATAAAGTAATAGCGGGTACCGGGATTTAAATTTGTAAGATTGAAAAAGGAGCTTTCGATGGTCAGAAAAGTATTATTAGAGGAAACTCCCATTGAATTTGCATACGCATTCTCGTTGTTACCATGATCAGTAGTATCATAATATAAGGTAGGATTTGATCCATTTACCTGAGAGATGCCAATCGTAGCTGAGTTAGTCGCATCGCCGTGAAACATAACTCTGAATTTATCAACCGTAGCATGGCTATTATTGAACCACAGTAAGAAGCTGACCGCTACTAACAGTAATTTTTTAGTGCCCATAATTATTATTATTCGAAGTAGTGTAGCTGGTTTTACGAGAGCGGTGTAAAAAATGTTTTAAATAATTGTTAATTAAACAGCGATAGCCTTTAATATTGTACAATTTATGTATTTAAAATACTGAAAAACAGATAATTGTAGTTTCAATTCAAGAAAATAAATATGTTTCTTTTTTTGTACACTTTTTAAATTTATTGGGCAAATACCGATGATATCGGTACCGGGCTTTACATTGCAATCTCCTTCAGCACAAAGCATGGCTAATACACTTATAGGTGGCTCCCTTTGTCCGCCCCCATAAGCGTTTAGCCATTGCTCCATGCTTTCAGCAGTATTTCCATTTCAATCCCTTTTGCGGAAACAAGT
>JAHDHT010000235.1 GCA_020631175.1 Chitinophagales bacterium | reverse complement strand
GCGATTTCCTGCATTTTTTCTTTGAGTTGTTTATCGACTGCCTGATAAATTTGAACTTGCTCGAAATCTTCGTCTTTTTCCAGCCCTTTTAATTGAAATTCTTTAATTCTATCCTGATTTTCTTTAAGTAATTGTTGATACTGCTTGAATAAATAGCTATCTAATAAATTCTCTACTTCAGATTTGAAATTTTCTGCGGGTAGTGTGACAAAAATGCCATAGATGTTTTGCCAGTTATCACTTAGCGCATAAGGTCTGCTTAATAAATCAGCCGCAGCTTTTGCTAATTCAATATTACTATGCTGAATAAAATAATCGCTATCAACTTCTTCTCCCCTATTTCTCGCTTCGCGATATTCTTCAACCATCTTTGCGTATATAGTCTGTTTTATTCTAAACTCTTTTGAGGCATTTAAAATAAAATCTCCCAACTTTTGATTCAATTCATAATTCTTATCTCCAAACTCAATTAAAAGCGTTACAATTTCTTTCTCTAGCAATTCACTACGGTCACTATATAAATTCTCTGTTTGCTTTGCAGCATCAACATATTCAACACCTGCCTGTTGTTCGATTAATTCAACTTCATCCTGCCGGATTTCAGATTTGCGTTTATATTGCTGCCGCTTTATTTTATTTGTTTCCTGAATTATAATTCGTTCACTTAAAGCTAAGCGTTCGCTGGCAGTCTGAATATATAATGAACGCTTAATCGGATCCTGAATATTACTCAAGGTCTTCACAATAGCCTTGACCATATCTGCTTTTTTCAATGGATCATCAGAAGCATCTTCTTCCAGCAAATCCATTTGAAAAAGAATAAAGTCTCTTGCTCTGTCTTGCACATAATCTTCAAAACCGGATTGACCAACTGACTTTATAAAAGAATCAGGGTCTTCATTTTCAGGAAGTAAAACTACCTGAACATTCATATCCTGTTGAAGAATAATTTCAACTCCACGTGTTGCAGCCTTTATTCCGGCAGCATCTCCATCATATAAAACAGTAATGTTTTTTGTATATCGTTTAATTAAGCGAACCTGATCTTCTGTTAAGGCTGTACCGGAACTTGCCACAACGTTTTCAACTCCTGCTTGGTGCAGTGAAATCACGTCTGTATATCCTTCCACCAGAAAACAATTATTCTGTCTGCGAATTTCGTTCTTCGCATAAAAGATGCCGTATAAAACTTTACTTTTATTATATATCTCCGTTTCAGGAGAATTTATATACTTCGGTATTTTTTTATCGGAGAGTAATGTACGACCGGCAAATGCCAATGGCTTTCCACTTACATTCGAAATCGTAAACATCACCCTGTCTCTGAAAAAATCAAAAGACTTATCCGTCCGTACTTTAATTAAACCTAAGCGTTCAAGGTATTCTCTTTTATAACCTTTTTCTTCTGCAGCTTTAATTAAGCCATCCCAGTTTTTAGTTGTAAAACCAAGTTCAAACTTTTTAATTGTTGCTTCATTATATCCGCGCTCTTTGAAATAAGACAAACCAATATTTCGTCCTTCTTCCGTTTCCCATAATTGATTTATAAAAAACTGCTTCGCAAATTCATTGACGATATATAAACTATCAATTTCATTTTGCTGTTCTTTATCATAGTCTGTTTTTGTTTCTTCAATTTGAATATTGTACTTCTGAGCTAAGAAACGCAAGGCTTCAGGATAACTAAACTTTTCATGCTCCATGATAAAGCCAACAGAATTACCGGCTTTGCCACATCCAAAACATTTGTATAATCCTTTTGCAGGAGAAACGGTAAAAGAAGGCGTTTTTTCATTGTGGAACGGACATAAACCAATTCTGTTTGCTCCTCTTTTTTTCAGGAGAACAAATTCGCTAACGACATCTTCAATTTCTGCCGTTTCAAATATTTGGTCTATGGTTCTTTTCGAAATCATAAATCATTAAACTAACGGTCAGTATAAGATACGCGAATATGATGAATGCTTTTCAGCATCTTTTTAAATACTCTCTTAACGAGATTAATTTCTTTAAAGGTTAAATCACAATTTAAAAACTGTCCTTTATCCATTTTATCTTTCACCAGTCTATCTACCAGATCGTTAATATCTTCACTGGTAGGATTTCTCAAACTTCTTGAAGCTGCTTCAACCGTATCGGCTATCATTAAAATGGCTGTTTCTTTCGAATAAGGTAAAGGACCCGGATAGGTAAAATCTTCTGCTTTTTTAAAGGCAATTTCTTCGGAGGTTTTTTCAGCAAATTTTTTATAAAAATATTCCACTTTAGAAGTGCCGTGATGTGTGCGTATAAAATCAATTAATTCATCCGGTAAGCCTTCTTTCTTCGCCATCTCGATTCCATCAATTACGTGGTTGATGATTATCTCAGCACTTTCTTCAGGCTCTAAGTCATCATGCGGATTAAAATCAGCATTTTGATTTTCAATAAAAAAGATCGGGTCTTTTAATTTTCCGATATCATGATATAAAGCGGCCGTTTTTACTAATAATCCGTTTGCACCAATTTCATTGGCAGCTGCTTCAGCTAAATTTCCGACCTGTAAAGAATGCTGGAAAGTACCCGGTGCTTCTAATTGTAATTCCTTCAAAACCGGTTTATTTACATCTCCTAATTCAACCAGAGAAATATCTGAAATAAATCCAAACAGTTTTTCAAAGATTGGAATTAAAGGATATGCTAATAAAGTCAGAAACACATTCACCCCGAGCCAGCCAAGGTTTCTATAATTAATTGATTCAAAATTTCCTTCCTGAATTAAACTAATGCCTAAATATCCAACCGCATAAACAAGGAAAATATAAAAAGTTGCCAAAAAGAATCTCGACCAATAATATGCATTAACATTTGCCAGGATGGAAATTAAACTGGCTGCCATATGAATAAAAATATATTCCTTACCATAGGGGGTAATAAATCCAACCAAAAATAAAATCAGAATCTGCGTATACAATGCGACTCTGTTACCAAAGAAGGTTCTTAGAATAATCGGAACAATACAATAGGGTACTAAATAAATGGAAGGCAAATTCGTTTTGGCAGCATAATAGGTCAGGTAAAGAATAACTGCGATTATAATTAAGATAAAACTTAATTTCCGGGTATTATTTAATATATCCGGTTCAAAACGTGCCAGGAATATCCATAAAATCAAAAAGAGTAAAGCGGTTATGGCTACATAACCGGCATATACATACCAGGCATTATAATTTTTACCGAGTTGATCGCCAAATGATCGCTTAAGTGATTCGAGCATTTGAAATTTATTCTGATCGACAATTGCTCCTTTGGCAATTATTTGTTGTCCTTCAAGAATACCTCCTTCCGTTTCCTGAATCTGATCGAGTTCTGCATCTCTTTGTTTTTGAGTTGTTAAAGCATCGTAAACTATATTCGGCCGAACGAGATTTTCGATTGCAGAAATAATTTCTTTTCTATTTTCGAGGTTAGGTGGACAAATTTCATCGAAGGCGGTTTTCAATGTATAAAACTCACTGATGCGCCGTCTGAAAGTGGCATCTTCTTCTTTCAGATTTAAGATGCGATTCAATTCATAGTCGACATGAGCGGCATCGAGCTGCAGAATTCCGGTAACATAAACCACTCCGAGGTTTTGCAAAATCTCATCTCTTTCAGAAAGCGTCATGAGCGTGTCTCTGATCAAGGGACCTAATGCACGTCTTGCCTGCGGACGGATAGTTTTGTAAATGGATGTATCTTCTTTATAAAACGGATGAAGTTGATCCAACACCTTATCCCGCTCGTCTTCGAGTTGCTTCTCTGTCTTGTAGATTGGGAAATCGATTGGTGAAAGTAAATCCTCGTATATCCACGGTTTATTCAGTTCAAACTGATATTTGAATTGAGCCGATCTTGGGAAGAGAAAGCTGACAAATGCAATCGTTGCCCCAAATAAAACCAGCTTAATCAGATCCTGTAGTCGGTTAACCAGAAATGTGAGAATTCTATTCATAAAGTTTCGAAGTCCAAAACTAAGTTATTTTTGATAATGAAAAGAGCCTGATTGCTTAAACGATCGCTTTAAGATCAGGTCTTTATAAAGACGCTTAGTAAATTTATACTAATGATTTTATCTTTAACGTTTTAAGCAGCATGAATAAAGGATGGATGATCATAGGCTTGTTTTTACTGGCTTTCAACAGTTTGAAAGCTCAGGATACAACAGATGTCAGCCTTACTCAACAGGGTATATTTTTCGAAACTATGCAGGAACATGAAGATTCACTGGCTAAGTTAGCCGTGCATCTTAAAAATCAGCTGATTTTCAGGGATCGTCTGAAAGCCTGTTATGAGTTTATTCCTGCAATGGTGCAGTCTTTAAAGGAACCCGGTTCTTTTTACTATCCATATGACAATCTGGATTTCATTTCGAATGTATATGCTCCTGATAGTACCTTTCGGATACTGACCTGGCTGGTTAAACTGGATAATAGTTCATATCGATATTTCGGAACGATTCAAATGAATTCCGATTCTTTGAAGATGTATCCGTTTTTCGATGAAGCTAAGCCGATTGCTGAAATTGAAAGTAAAGAAATTATACCACGCAGTTGGTATGGATGTGTGTACTATAATATTACTAAAGAAGACTGTGCTTTTGGGGATTGTTATACGCTATATGGCTGGGATGGAAATAACATTTTCAGCACAAAAAAGTATGTGGATGTTTTACAATTCAGAAATGACTCTGCCATTTTAGGCGCTCCAATTTTCAATTTTGAACGGGATTCTATTCCGATGACGACAAATCGTCTGGTATTAGAATATAATAATAAAGCAAGTGCGCATATTAACTATGATGATGAATTGGAGATGATTGTTTATGATCATCTTGTTCCTCAGGATGGAGAGAGTTTTGGTATGTATGCGACTTATATTCCTGACGGCACCTATGAAGCTTTAAAGTTTGAAGATACGATCTGGACTTATATTCCGAAAGTGTTTCATCAGACCATGGATGAGCCGCCTATACCTACACCGTTATTTGAAGATAAGGGGGATATTCCGGTTAATTTGCCGGGGAATTAGGGGATTTAAGTGTCAAGAATCAAGTTCGTTTGGATTTAAAGTTTAAGTCCAGAATCCACCCTTGCATTCGCTATGCTCAAGCGGTCCCGCCAGCGGGACCGGACCCAACGTAGTGGTCCGAGGGTGGAAAATATTTAGGCAATCGTTTCCAATTTACTTTCCCGATTTTTTAAAGATGACCAAATCATATAGCCAAATAGACAAGCATACTCAACTGCAACAATCCACTCTAATTCGATGTAGTCAGAACTTGCATAAACGTGATAACTTAGCATAACCAAATAAGACCAGACGATGGCGAATTTATTTTTAGAGAAAACACTTAATGCAACTAATGTTGTGAGGTACCAGGGATGGACGATGTTGGCGAAAAGGAGATATATAAACATTGCCCACAGAGACATATTGATCCATGATAAAGTATTTTTTCGATTTTCTTTGAAGGCTAAAAAAACGATTCCGATAAATGTGAAAATTGCCATTAATTTACCTACAATAGCGATCATATTCCAGCCGCTATATTGATAGCCTATCCATCTGCCGATAAAATAAATCGAAGCATTAAATTCAAATTTTTGATAATAGAGCTCAACACTTTGACCCATATTTCGAAGCATTTCTAAATCAAAAAAGGGAAGCATCATAACAAGAAATACAACAATTACTACAAGTCCATATAAAAAGGATTTCATCCATCCAATTCTTCGAATTAAATATGGTAAAAAGATTAATGGAATTAGTTTAGCTGCAAATGCAAGTCCCATCGAACCGGCAGAATACCAGATTTGTTTTTTCTCGAAAAATAAAAAAGCCCTTAAGAGAAAAAAGATTAATGC
>JAHDHT010000234.1:2580-5900 GCA_020631175.1 Chitinophagales bacterium | reverse complement strand
AAGCTGCTGTAACCGCTATTTTAATGGCCTCCAAAGGGAAATCTAAGCCTTCAAGCATCGGTTTTTAATAATACATTATGCAACTACACACCATTAATACAGGATATTTTAAGCTGGATGGCGGAGCAATGTTTGGTGTTGTTCCAAAAGTGCTTTGGAACAAAATAAATCCGGCTGACGAAAATAATTTATGTACCTGGGCTATGCGTTGCCTGCTTATTGAGGATGGAGATAAGCTCATCTTAATTGATACCGGTTTAGGTAATAAACAAAGTGAAAAGTTTTTCAGTCATTTCCAACCCCATGGTGAGGATAGTCTGATGGGTTCATTAAAGGCAAAAGGATTTCATGCTGATGATATAACTGATGTGATTCTTACACATCTTCATTTTGATCATTGCGGTGGAGCTGTAAATAGAATTGGTGAGGATAAATATGAATCTGCTTTCAAAAATGCTACTTTCTGGTCAGATGAATCACATTGGCAATGGGCTTCTGTTCCGAATGCAAGAGAGAAAGCATCCTTCCTGAAAGAAAATTTCAAGCCGCTTGAAAGCGATGATCGTGTTCGCTTTATATCGGAAGGAAATAGTCCCTTTGAAAATATATCATTTACGAAAGCATACGGGCACACAGAAGCAATGCTGATTCCACATATTCGCTATAAAGGAAAAACGATTGCTTATATGGCTGATTTACTGCCATCGGTCGGGCATATTCCTTTACCATATATAATGGGCTATGACTTAAGAGCTTTAGTAAGTCTGGAAGAGAAAACCCATTTTTTGAATAAGGCACTAGATGAAGATTATATTCTATTCTTCGAACATGATAAAGATCATGAGTGCTGCAATTTACAAATGACAGAAAAAGGTATCAGAGCAAATGAAACTTTTTCATTAGAAACACTGGTTTAGTTGTTTTTTGATTTTATCTTTGCAGTCCTCTTAAAAGAATGGCGAGGTAGCTCAGGTGGTTAGAGCGTCGGATTCATAACCCGGAGGTCGAGAGTTCAAGTCTCTCTCTCGCCACAAAGCCCAATGGTTTAAAAATCATTGGGCTTTTTTATTAAGTAGATTTTCTATACGGAAGGATTGCATAAAGACAACCCAAAAGTAATTTTTAACGTTTAACAACATGAGTAAGCACTAC
Organism: Chitinophagales bacterium; assembly: GCA_020631175.1. Classification (GTDB taxonomy): domain Bacteria; phylum Bacteroidota; class Bacteroidia; order Chitinophagales; family JAHDHT01; genus JAHDHT01. The sequence continues at coordinate 4,748 of JAHDHT010000234.1, read as the reverse complement.
AAATGGCTCAGAATAACGATTTCTTAAATTCTAAAATTCGTCAGTTACAAACTGAGAGCAGATATTTCAGTATTCTGCATTCATTTTCTTCTGCCCTTATTAGTGCCAAAACAGCGTCTGAAATCGTTTGGAGTGTAGCCAGAAATGCTATTTCTAAGCTGGATCTCAAAGATTGCGTGATCTATTTACTGGATGATGACCGTGAATACCTTTTTCAGGCGGCTGCTCATGGACCAAAAAACCCGATCGACTTCGATATTCTCAATCCTATTAAAATCAAAGTCGGAGAAGGAATTGTTGGAACAGTAGCAAAAACAGGAGAACCGCTGCTTATTAATGACACCTCAGTTGATGCAAGGTATATTGTTGATGACTCTATCAGATTGTCTGAATTGGCCGTTCCAATAAAAACAGATGATCATGTTTACGGTGTTATTGACTCTGAGCATCCGGAACGAAATTTCTACAATGAAAATCATTTGAGCATACTCACTACTATCGCTCATTTAACAGCAATTAAATTAAAAGAGGCTAAATCGAATGATCAAATTATTCAATACAAAGAACAATTAGAAGAGTTAGTGACTGAACGTACTTTTCAAATTGAAACAACCCTTGAATATTTAGAAGAAAAAAATCAACAGTTGCAGCAATTCAATGCAATTGTCGGACATGATTTTCAAAGTTCGATGAGTACATTATCCGGCTTTGTTACTATTTTAACTACAAAGGAGGAACATTTATCTGTGGAGGAAAAGTCTGAAATATTAAATCATATTTCGAGCATTTCATCAAATCTTACCAAGCTGGTTAAAGATGCATACCGCTATTCAAATACAGGAATTCATAGTTCGGAAATGGAGTATGTCGATGTAGTTCAAATTTTAAAGAATATTAAGGCCGAATTATATCCGGTAATTAAGAAGCAGAATGTTGTAATTGAATTTTCTAATCTGCCTGAAATTTATGGACAAGCTTCTTTAATTAAACTAGTTTTTCAAAATTTAATCAGCAATTCCATTAAATACCGTTCGGAAAAAGATCCGGTAATAAAAATTTATTCCACTAAAAAAACAGAGGATGATCACATTTTTGCAGTGGAGGATAATGGAATAGGAATCGACAGTTCGGACCATAAAAAAGTTTTTCAAAAGCTGTTTAGAAGCAAAAACAAAGGTGATGTAAAAGGGAGTGGAATTGGACTTTCTATCGTACTTAAAATATTACACAACTTTGGAGGTGATATTTCAATTGATTCAAGCTTCACCTCAGGTACCCGGTTTTTACTAAATTTCCCAATTCATAAGTAGTGCTGTAGGAATTCAAACATTTTTAACATTTATAAAGGCACCCAAAGCTTACATTTATGCATCTTAACTTATACCAGGTACAAAATTTGTATTCTTAAGATAAACATGACATTTATGTATAAAGCTTACACTCTCCTAACCGTCATTCTTTTTTCCTTATTGACCATTAATGGTTTTTCACAAGATATTCTTAGCGATGAAAAATATCCAGTGATGCTGCAATATTCAAATGCAGAAGGTCTAATAAAAATAACAGATACCGATGACGGATTAAAATTCGATAAAATAGATAATATTCGTTTTAACAGCTGTTACTTAATTGCTTTTAATCCGGTAGATAAACATTTTTATGCAATGACGTCCGGACATAAGTACATTTATAAAATATCGATGGATGGTAAAGTTACATATATGGGATATGTAAGGGGATTAAAATCGCCGGCATATTATGTCATGGAGTTCGATGATAAAGGAATGTTATATGTAAGTACAAATGGTAACTACATGTTCAAAATTGATATTATAAATGCGAAGAATCGATATTTTAAAGCGGAAGGATTCAGTGTTAACATGGCCGGCAATTATGTGATCGACATGGCTTATGATTCAAAAAAAGGTGTTTTCAAATCTGTGAATCAGAACGGAAATATCATGGAAATTGATATTGAAAAAAATCGCGTTAAAGTATTTGAAGAGTTAAAATTACAACCGGGTGGTTACGGAAGTATTTGGCTTGACACAAAAGGAAATGTAATTGCATATTATAACGGCACAGGTGAAATCTTTAAATTGGATTATAAAAATGGTAAAACAGAATTGCTTGGAACTGCACCGTATAAAGGCTCTTTAAATGACGGT
>JAHDHT010000234.1:0-2480 GCA_020631175.1 Chitinophagales bacterium | reverse complement strand
TGGTAAAACAGAATTGCTTGGAACTGCACCGTATAAAGGCTCTTTAAATGACGGTGCTGGTGTTTATTTATTATCAAAGAAAGAAATCAAAAAACTAAATAGATCTACTGCCAAAAATAACAGAGCAAATGATACAAGAGACTCAGCAACTGTTTTTGTTGTGCCGAAAAAGGAACAAATTTTGTTTAATAATTTATTGAGAATTTATCCTAATCCAAACAACGGTCAGTTTCAGGTAAACTTAGGAACGTTAACCGGTAAGGCAAATCAATTGAATATTTATTCGATGGACGGAAAGTTAGTTTATTTCACCAATCTGACGAATAAAACTACTTATGATGTCTCTATTAACGATTTACCTTCAGGCGTGTATACCGTGAAGATAATGGACGCTAAAGATGCCGTTTTATCATATGAGAAAATGGTTGTTAAGTAATTTAATTCATTGCAGAGATTTATTTCGAGCGTAGCCGAGAAATCTTTCGGTTTGATGAATAAGTTGTTTTTATCTAAAAATGCAGTTCTTTTTGAACCGAAAGTTCCCTCCACTGCGGTCGGGAGAATTCGGATTTCTTTTTTAAACCATTAAGGGATTAAGTTTTTTTTGCTGCTATTCGGTTTTTTTAAAATAAAGATTATTAAGGGTTGTGCGGTAACTTTCTACTATGTTTTTCTAACCTCAGAGCTCTTCGCTTGCTCTGGTCGCGCCAGCGGGACATTTAAAACTAATTATCATTAAAAGCCATCAATATTTTAGCTGACTTTTTAAGATCTTCAATTTCGTTTTCATTAAGCCCTTTTAATGAATGTTGAATAAATTTACCTTCATTAATATCAACCAAAGTGCTTAAACATACCGGCTCACAATTTAAAAGCGTACAATTTTCATCATTCAAAATTAATCCTGCCGGAATCGTAATGCTTTTATTTTCGTACAGAGCCTTAAATATATTTACAGCACATTTAGAAATTGCATATTTAGTATACTCCCCCATCCTTCTAATATTATACGGAGCTTCAATAGCTTCTTTAGATGCCTGTTTCGCCTTTTCTAAATCTTTATCAACAGAAGAACCATTAATTTTTGTTTGTGAATAAATAGGCACTGCAGAATTCCCATGCTCACCTAATAAATATCCTTCTACTTTATCATGATCCGTCTTAAAAAATTCTTTTAAAAAATACTGATATCGGAACGTTTCAAGATAAGTGCCGGTACCAATTATTTTTTCGTTTTTAAAATCATAGATTTTATGAATATGATAAGTCATCACATCCACCGGATTACTAATCACAATAATGTAAGGATCATTTTTAAATGAAACATTTCCAAAAATATCCCGGGCCATATCAATATGTCCCTGAGCTTTATCTAATCGATCACCAATGGTAGTAGCTGCCTGAGCAGCGGCCATAAATACATAATCGGCTTCCGCAAACAAAGCCATATCGTTAAAGCTTAATGAAATTGTTTTGTCTTTACTCGAAGCCTGGTTCATATCATTTACCAGAGCCAGTTTTTGTTCATTGATATCGAGCACATTAATATGAGCCGGAAAAGCAAGATCTAACAATTCTTTTGCGATCGTACTTCCTACATTTCCGCAACCAATTACTGTAATATTTATTTTTTTCATTTATTCAATTTTATTCCAGACTGCATAACAATCATCTACATTCATCGCCGGTATAATTTGGTTATAAGACCATGTCATACTTAAGCCATCATCAGCTACCGCTGCTAATCCATTAAGAGAAACACCATTATATAAAGTAGAACTAAAAGTAGCATCAAAAAGATTAATATCAGCAGTTAAGCCTATAGCTTGACCGTATCCATTAAAATTTAAGATAAAAATTTCATCTCCGTTTCTTATTATTTCAGCAGTAAAAGTATCCATCCCGGCATAATAACAATCCGTTTCAGCAAGCCACTTTCCTACAAACAATTCTGCAATTTCGGTTTGACAAAATATCCCGGTAAAACCATTTAAACAAGTACAAAGACCTGTGGTACAAACACCATCGTTTAAACAATTCAAGTTAGCACAGGGATCAGTACTTTCTTCACATAAATCTCCCGTCCATCCAATGGGGCAGTCACATGCACCATCTACACAAAGACCACCATTCAGACATTCATTATCCGGACAAATGTTCTTATCACAAGCACTCAGTAAAACAATGCAAATAATTGTATAAAGCAGCCGCGGCATGGTACAAAAATAAAAAAGCTCTTGGTTGTAAAAACCAAGAGCTTCATTTCTTTTTGAATTTTTCCTTTTTAAAAAGGAATCATCTTATTGCTTCGTCCAGGTACCAGAACAGTTGTCAATACCACCTGCAGAATCTTCAGCAGTATAAGACCATGTTAAAGTAGTACCATCATTAGATAAAGTACCGGTACCGCTAACTAAAACACCGTTACCCGGATCAGTAAGAGGAAGCGTAACATCAAATCCACTAACCGTTACAGGGAA
>JAHDHT010000233.1 GCA_020631175.1 Chitinophagales bacterium | reverse complement strand
GGACTTTTACGCTTCTTTCTTAAATGTAAAATCTCGCCAACAGACGCCTGCTGATTATTATACATTCTGTTTTTACGATATAACTTTTTTTGCTTTATTCCATATAGTTGAGCAATACTTGCCATATCCTCACCGTCACTCACTTTATGATACTTGGTGCCAAATGGTGCTTTACTTCTTTTTGGCTGAAGGAAAATTTTTGTATTCGCAGGAATGTATTCATCATATTCTATTTCATTGTAACGAACAATCCTTTTTGGAGCCACATTATATTCATTGGCAATTTCGCTCACCGTTACACCGTAATTATAAATAATCACTTTCCTGCGATTATAATAAGTTAAATATGAAGCAGGCTTTATTGGTAAACGGTCCGGCTTAGATATTTGTGTTTTACTTTCAGCAATAGGAGGCTCCGGCTTAGTTTCCGCTTCAGCAATAGAAGGAGTAGAATACGTAGTTGCAGGAGGATTTGATGGAGCTTCATAGACGACTGCCGGTTCTTCTTTTGGAATTTCCACATACGATGAACCGTAATACGAATCGCCAACCTTGTCTTCTACTACAACAGGCGGTTGAACCATCGTATAATTTTCTTCACGAACAACTTCAGGACTTCGAATCGCATCATTAGAATTATGCTGTTCAACCACATTCTGATTTTGTGCCCCGGGTACATAAGTCCGAACTACTACTTCACCATCATTTAAGGTCGAATATCCACCCGAAGAAACAGGGCTCATAGAACTGGCCACAGGAACATTACTATAATCACCCTGAGACAATTGACGATTCAAAGCAACAATCTCCAGTTTCTCCTGCCAGTTAGGCTTATCATAGATGTACAAGTAATATTCTTTCACTTTTTTGATCAAAATGAAGGCATATTGTGGATTCGTAGCATAACCCGCTTTCTTCAATCCATGCGCCCATCCTTCAAAATCATCACGATTCAGACTGAACAAGTCATTATATCTGGATCTGCCCGTTAAAAATTCGCTATGATCAATATACGACTCATGAGCAGATGAATAAGTGCGAAAACATTCGCCTTTTGCATCATCATCATGATACATAACTCCACCTGTCCATCCTTTATGGCACTTAATGCCAAAATGGTTGTTTCCCTTGGTAGCCAGGCGACTACGTCCTGAATTCGACTCGATAATTCCCTGTGCAAGCGTTATACTTGCCGGTATACCGGTACGATGCATTTCGCTTATGGCAATGTCTCTGAATTGCTCAATATAGCGATGAATATTTTCGTCATTTTGTGCCTGAACACTATTGAAAATCAGCAATATGCTGAATATACTTGCTACAAACTTCATCAACATAAAAATAGAACGTAGGCTACACAGCAAAAATTGAGATGTACACCCGGAATTCTAAACTGTCTATTTTTCTTTGCATTCAATTTGATAATCTTACCTTTATATGCAACGAAAATGCATATAAATGAATCAAAATATATGCAACCATAATTAATTAGTACAAATGAAAAACTTAAGCTTGTTGGCCGTGAGCTTAATAATTACGCAAGTTATATTTGCTCAACTCACCGTCGATAATACCCAGAATGCCAATAGCGTAATTCAAACACTTATTGGTCAAGGTGTTCAGATATCAAATATTGTAGTAAACTGTGATGATGCTGCTTTTGGTACATTTACCTCAAATGGAGCAAACGTAGGTGTTCCGGATGGAATAATACTTACTACCGGAGACGCTACTTTAGCCGAAGGACCCAATGATGATGATTCAGCCAGTAGTAATAATGGCGGACAAACCGGCGATCCCGATCTTGAAGATCTGATTCCTGGATTTACAATCAATGATGCTTGTATCATCGAGTTTGATTTCGTACCACTCGGAGATTCACTTTCTTTCACCTATGTTTTCGGGTCTGAAGAATACTCAGAATATGTTAACTCAAACTTTAATGATGTATTCGGCTTCTTCGTATCCGGTCCGGGCATTGCGGGTCCTTATTCTTTAGGTGCAGAAAATATCGCTCTAATACCTGGTACTAATGATCCGGTGGCTATTGATAATGTCAATAACGGCCCAATGAACAATGGAGCTCCTTCAGGTCCGTGTACCAATTGTCAATATTTCATTTATAACGGCGATGGAAACTGTGCCGGTAATCCAATTCCGGAATGTACAGATCCGAACTTCATTCAATACGATGGACTTACGACCGCCCTGGTTTCATCTTTAAATGTAATCCCTTGTGAAACCTACCATATTAAATTAGCAATTGGTGATGCAGGTGATTCTGTTTATGATTCAGGTATTTTTATTGAAGCTGCAAGTTTTAGTACGAATGTGGTAAATATTGAAGTTAATCCTTCCTTAAACATCCAGGAAATTCCTGATGCTGTGGAAGGATGTTTAGATGCTGAAGTAACCATCCAAACCGGTGCTGTTGAAAATTTTGATCAGAACTTTACATTGATTTTGGAAGGATCGGCAGTCGCAGGAACAGATTTTACTCCATTTAACACTTCAGCAGTTATTCCGGCTGGTCAACCATCTGTTACTATACCTATTGAAATTCTAAATGATGCAGGTCCTGATCCAATGGATTCGTTGGTAATCATTCTTGAATCAATGGATTGTAATATTACTGTTTATGATACGGCTGTTCTTTACATTCAGGATGCACCAATATTTTCAATAAATGATCCGATAACTGCCTGCCCGGGAGAAACTGTTCAGTTAAATGCAACAGGTGGTTTGGATTATAACTGGACTAGCCCAACAGGTTTACCTGCAATAGGAAACCCAATGGTAAGTCCTACAGCAACCACTACCTATACCGTTGAAATCAATACGGCAAATTGTACCGAAACACTTTCAACGCAGGTTATTGTAGATGAATGTTGTCTTACAGGAAATAATGATGCTGATAATGATGGTGTTGCAGACCCATGTGATATATGCCCGGGTGGTGATGATGGAATGGATAGTAATGGCAACGGAATTCCCGATTTCTGTGATGATACTGAAGTTGATTTAGAGATTGTTAAAGTAAGTGATATATCTTCTTCAACGGGCTCAGTCATAATTGGCGGCTCAGTAACCTATACGATTACCGTTAACAACCTGAGTTCAAACGATGCTGAAAATGTAATTATTTCAGATGTCTTACCTGCTTCTTTAGGTTTTATATCTGCTTCTACAAATGGAAATGGCACATACAACGATGTGAGCGGTATGTGGACCGTTGGCATTATACCTGCGAATACTTCTGTGGTGTTAATAATAAATGCGACAGCTAATACTTTAGGCACAGTAACAAATACTGCTTCATTAATGTCATTAGATCAAACAGATACAAATTCATTAAACGATTCTGATGATGATGTTATACAAGTGGTCGGACTTGATTTAGCGATTTCAAAAAGCTCAGATATCAGCACTTCAGGTGGAACTGTTATTACAGGAGGCTCAGTAACCTATACGATTACCGTTACAAATATTTCTGCCGATCCGGCAAATAATGTTCAGGTAAACGATTTGCTTCCTGCACAATTAAATTATTTAAATTCAAATCCTTCAACAGGAACATATGATGATGCGACCGGCTTGTGGAATATCGGAACAATCGCAGGCAATGGAACAGCAACACTGGAAATTACAGCAGCTACCACAAGTGTTGGCACTGTAACAAATACAGCAACTATTACAAATGTTGATGAACCGGATACCAATCCTGCTAACGATTCTGATGATGATGTTATTCAAGTAGTCGGACTTGATTTAGCGATTACAAAATCAAGTGATGTAAGTACTACCGGAGGATTACTAATTAACGGTGGGGCTGTAAGCTATACTATAACAGTGCAGAATTTATCTGCAGACGCAGCTTCAGGTGTTGAAATAACAGATGTACTTCCTGCCGGTTTAAGTTTTGATAGCGCCAATGCTACAGCCGGCTCATACGATGACGTATCAGGTCTTTGGACACTTGGCGCTCTTGCGGCAAATGCTTCAGCAAGTTTAACGATAAATGCGACCACAACTTCTATAGGTCAAATTATAAACTCGGCTTCTATAACTAATTTAAATGAAACCGATACGAACCCTTCTAACAATAGCGACGATGATTTAATTGAAGTAGTGGAATTAGATCTTGAATTAACCAAAACAAGTGATATTGGTTTTTCAGGTGGCACATTAAATTTAGGTGATGAAGTAGTTTATTCAATTACTGTTTCAAACAATAGTCCTTTACCGGCAACAGGGGTTGTCGTTAACGATTTGCTTCCGGCAAGTTTATCTTTCCAGTTTTCTGATACTTTCGGAAATGGAACTTATGATGATCAAACCGGTGACTGGATAATTGGAACTATCCCTCCAAACACAAATGTGGTGTTAAATATTACAGCATTAACTGTTCAGCAAGGCAATATATTAAATACAGCCTCTATTACTGCAGTTAATGAAAATGAAACCAATGCAAACAACAATACAGATACGGATGAAATCAGTGCGATTGCTGTTGACCTTGCAATATTAAAATCGGTAGATGAATCATTACCAAATACAGGCGAAGTAATTACATATACAATTACGTTAACAAACAACGGTCCGGTTATGGCCACTAATATTGAAGTGGAAGATATACTTCCAGCCGGATTAACTTTTGTAAGCAGTAGTGATGCTTCATACGACCCGGCAACAGGAGACTTTGTATGGAATGTTTCTTCTTTAGCAAACGGAGCTGATGCTAGCTTGGAAATAGAAGCAATAGTTACGCTTGCAGAACAAAGCATAACAAATACAGTAACGATTATCGGCGCAAGCCAAACAGATATTAATCCTGATAATAATGTAGATGAAGTTTCATTATTAGCTTTAGAAGCGGATCTTAGTTTAGTAAAGTCGGCATTAAGTCCGACAGTTAATTTAGGAGATCAAATCGTTTATACAATAACGCTTTCTAATGCCGGGCCTTCTGATGCAACAGGAGTGAATGTTAGTGATGTCTTACCTGCAGGCATTTCTTTTGTGAGCGCTAATGCAGTTACAGGGAACTACGATGACGCAACCGGTATATGGACCGTTGGTGCAGTTCCTGCCGGCTCTTCTTTTAATTTAATGATTACTGCATCGGCAGATAATCCGGGTGTAATTTTGAATGCAGCTGAGGTAATAAGTTCGGATCAAAGCGATCCGGATTCAACTCCGGGTAATTCTACTGGAACAGAAGATGATGAATCAGAAATTCCTGTTGAAGTTTTAGCGGTTGATTTATTAATTAGTAAAATTAGTGATGCCAATTTATTATCAGCCGGTTTAGTTGATGTTGGGGATCAGGTGGTTTATACAATAAGTATCGTAAACAACGGTCCTTCAGATGCAACAAATATTATTGTATCTGATTTTCTTCCATCCGAATTAAATTTTATCTCTGCTACTCCAACAGCAGGTGCTTTCGATCAGCCTAATGGAAGCTGGACAATTAGCAACCTTGCAAACGGTGACGGTGAGATGCTTGAAGTTACTGCAGAAGTAATTGCATCCGGTACTATAATAAACACGGCAACAATTACATCTGTAGATCAAACAGATACCAATCCAAATAACGACGAAGCAAATGATGAAATTTTAGCAACTTTAATTGATATAGCTGTTGAGAAATCAGTTAGTAACTCCGATCCATTAGTAGGAGAAACCATAAGCTATACCATTACCGTAAGTAATCTCGGTCCCGATGATGCGAGTGGAGTCTCTATTTCAGATACAATTCCGGCAGGATTAACAAACATTTCTAATATTTCATCTTCTGGAATATTAAATGCTAATACTATTGTATGGTCCGGTTTAAATATTGCTGCAGGTTCATCCTCAACATTAACTTTTGATGCAGAAGTAGAACAAAGCGGTATTATAATAAATACAGCATATTTTATTGGAGCAGATCAGGCAGATGC
>JAHDHT010000232.1:2918-6076 GCA_020631175.1 Chitinophagales bacterium | reverse complement strand
TGCCTTACTTATAACCACTACTATCCCTGCTGCAATCCGATAAGCCATTATTTCTTATTTTTGCCGTTAAATAAGCCAATACAAATGAATCCGGACTTAAGAAAATCCATCTTTCAGCATATCATTATCATTGCCGTATTTTTGATCTTAAGCTTAGTTTTCTTTGCGCCGATCATGTCCGGGAAAGTGCTCGTTCAGGGCGATATCATGCAATGGAAAGGCATGGCTAAAGAAATCCTTGATCACAAAGAGGAAACAGGCGATCAGGCATTATGGACAAACAGACCTTTTGCAGGCATGCCATCCTTCCTGATTCATACAGCACATCCATCTAACATATTAAGATATCTGGATAGTGCCATAAGCCTCGGACTTAACGGTAATTTCCGGCCAGTAAAAATGCTTTTCCTGCTATTTCTGGGCTTTTATCTGTGTTGCCTGCTCTTTGGGCTCAATAAATGGGCATCCGCCATTGGGGCAAGTGCCTTTGCATTGTCGACCTTTTTAATAGTCTCCCTCGAAGCCGGGCATAATACCAAAATTTGGGCAACAGCCTATATGCCGGTCGTTATAGCTTCGATTTTATATGCCTATCGGAAAAATGCTTTGCTCGGAGCTATTGCACTCGCTATTACACTTGGCTTAAATTTGAATGCCAATCATGTTCAGATAACTTACTATACTTTCCTTACTGCCGTAATAATCTTCTTATATGAATTAGTGTTTGCAGGCAAGGAAGGCCGATTTGCTTCTTTTGCAAAAACAACGGCAATATTAGCAGCTGCTGCTATTCTTGCTGTCGGTTTAAATGCAGGTCGATTGATGACTACTTACTATCATTCGCAGGAAACAATCCGTGGTGGTTCTTCAGAATTAAGTGTAAAGAAAGCAAAAGACACAGGCGGCTTAGATTATGATTATGCAATGTCATGGTCATATGGAAAAATGGAAAGCTTCACATTTTTAATTCCAAACTTCGCAGGTGGTGCCTCGGCAGGCCCGCTTTCAGAAAGCTCCAATGTTTATGAAGAGTTAGTTGCTAAAGGTGTACCGAAAAGTCAGGCAAGACAAACCATAAAACAATTGCCATTGTATTATGGAGAACAACCTATAACTGCCGGTCCGACTTATTTCGGGGCTATAATTTGCTTGTTATTTGTTTTCGCATTGATTATTCTACCCTGGAAACATAAAACCTGGGTTATAGCAGCAACGCTTTTTGCATTGCTCTTAGGATGGGGAAAACACTTTTTTCTCGCAGGTTTGTTTTTCGATTACTTCCCGCTTTTCAATAAATTCAGAACCCCGGCGATGATTTTAACGATTCTCTGTTTTCTCTTTCCATTGATGGCTGTTTTCAGTATGGACTGGCTTTTAAAAAATAAAGAGAATAAGAGTAGCTGGTTAATGCCATTATTAATTGCGACCGGTGTAACAGGTGGATTTTGCGTCTTTACATTATTATTTGGAAGTGCCTTCTGGTCTTTTGAAGGTATTAGAGACGGTGCATTACCGGAATGGCTGATAGAGCCATTGATTAACGATCGTATTTCAATGCTGAAAATGGATGCTTTCCGTTCGTTAGCATTTATTTTACTGGCAGCTGCCTTAGTTTTTCTATATATAAAAGATGTTTTAAAAGGATGGATGATGATGGCAGGGTTAGCTTTGTTAATTCTGGTTGATTTAGGATCTGTTGCAAAAAGGTATGTAACAGCTGATGATTTTGAAAAAGCAAAATCAGTAGAAAGAACATTCAGAATCGGAAAAGCTGAAGCAGATTTAAGAAAAGACAAAGGAGTATATCGAATCTGGAATACCGGAAGACGATTAGATCAGGATGGAATAACTCCATATTATTTTAATTCTTTAAGTGGTTATTCTGCTGCGAAATTGGTGCGCTATCAGGATTTAATTGATTTGCAATTATCAAAAGGTAATACCAAAGTGCTCAACATGCTGAATACAAAATATGTTATTCAAAACGATGAAGCTCAGGTTAATCCAGGTGCCTGCGGACCGGTATGGATAGCCAATTCAATTAAATGGGCAAAAGATGCCGATCAGGAAATGAGTTTGCTGGATAGTTTTAGTCCTTGCGATGAAGTTATTATTAATGAATCATATAAATCATCATTAGGTAATTTTTCTCCGACCGGTCAGGGTAGCATACGTTTGACTGAAAATGACATGGATGAAATCAGATATGAAGCCAATGTATCTGGTGAGCAGCTCGCTGTTTTCAGTGAAATTTATTATGATGCTGGCAATGGATGGAAAGCATGGATTAATGATGAACCTGCTGAAGTATTGCAGGTTAATTATACCTTAAGAGGATTGAAAATTCCTTCCGGAAGAAGTAATATTCGATTTGAATTCAGTCCGTCATTTTATAAAAATGGTGAACGTATTAGTATGGTAAGTTCCATTTTACTGCTACTATTGGTAGGAGCTTTAATTTACCAATGGTATAAAGGCGGAGGAATAAAAGCTATGTCGCAGGAAGAAAAAGAACCTCAGGAAAATATCAATAATTAAAAACCCTGATAAACTATAGTTCTGTTTTTTAAATAAGATCCTTCACTGCGTTCAGGATGACCTGCGGTCAATTCAGCATTACGAAATATGAAAAAGGTTTTAATCATAACATACTATTGGCCGCCTTCTGCAGGATCGGGAGTACAACGATGGTTAAAATTTTCAAAGTATCTTCCTGAATTTGGATGGAAGCCTTATATCTACACCCCGGAAAATCCGGCTTATGATTTAAATGATGAATCTTTATTGAAAGATATTCATGATGAAGTTGTCGTTTTCAAGAAACCTATATGGGAACCGTATTCTATTTATCAGAAGCTGAGTGGAAGAAAAAAATCTGTTAAGAATTACGGTTTCACAGGTGAAAAGAAGAATCAATCTTTATTACAGAAAACCGCTTCATGGCTAAGAGGTAATTTGTTCATCCCTGATCCGAGGATGTTTTGGATTAATCCATCTGTAAGAACTTTGAGGGCTTATATTTTAAAACATGAGATTGATAATATTGTAACAACAGGTCCACCACACAGTATGCATCTAATTGGATTGGGTTTAAAAAAGTTCTTTCCGAATATAAACTGGATTGCTGATATGCGAGATCCATGGGCGAGTTTTGATGT
>JAHDHT010000232.1:0-2818 GCA_020631175.1 Chitinophagales bacterium | reverse complement strand
TATTTAGCGGTTAAGAAACCGGTTTTATTAATGGGTTTTGAAGAGAGTTCGGCCGGAAGAATTTTGAAAAAAACGCATGCGGGAATTGAAGTGCCTTATGATAATGTGGATGCTATTTATGCTGCCTTGAATAAAATTTTAAATGCGGAAACGAATTTCACGTTTGATCATATTGAACAGTATTCCCGCAAGGAGCTGACGAGGGAATTGACGCATTTGCTGAGGTGAAAGTCGTTAGGTTTAAGGTAAAAGGTGTAAGTCGTTAGGTAAAAGGTGTTATTCGGAAGTCAGAAATCAGAACTCAAAAGTCGGTTTTCAGTTTTTTTAAATTACTTTTTAAACAAACAGCAGGCAATCTCAAATTTCAAATCCTCAAATTTCAAATCAAAAATATCCCTCATGCTGTTCGGGATGACCTGCGGTCACTTCTTTCTTACGAAGCACTGGAGCAGGCAAAATAAGCCCGATTGCAGCGGATACCCGACCCCGATGAAGTGCATTGAAGCAAGGTTAAAGCGCAGGCTGCCGGAGAAAGACAAGCGAAACCTATGCTGAAACGCCTGAATCGGGGGCGCGTAGCAGCGGAAAGCGGGACTGCACAAGCTCGAAGAATTGGCTTTCCTTACACCAAATTAACCTTAGTTTTCGCTTATTTTTTCTAAATTGAAGATACAAAACCCATTATTATGACCCGTAAGCTCTATTTAGTTCTTATTTGCTCTGTTTTCACCACATTATTAACCTTAGCTCAAACTGTCGATTATACAGTAACCGTAACGCAAACCAACCATACCGAAGGTTCGAGTTGCTTTGAGTTCGGAACCAATGAGTATACTGCCCTCGTTTGGTTTGACGATAACCTCAATGGGACAAATGTTGGGGGCAATTGTTTTACATGTAATGCAGGAAGTAATTGTACGGCCAACCATAACACCACTATTGGTGGGCGAAATAACACCTGTGCAACTCAGGTAAACATTATTTTAGAAGCTTGGGAAGACGATTCCAGCCCACGTTGTACCGAAAACGGTGGCGATGATTGTGAATGTGGTCCCACTGTTGTTGCAACTGCCACTATAAATCCAAACGTTAATGGTTCTCAGTTTTTTAATAATGTTGGATGTGGTAACCATAGCATCGATGTGCGAGTTGACTGGACGACTAATGCTGTTTCAAATTCAGACTGTAGCGGAGCTATAGCAGTCGGTCCGGGAGGGACAGCTTACAATTTACCGGAAGAGTGCTCAGGTCCGGATATCACTTCTTGCGCATTTAACGACTATAATGATATTTGGTATTCATATACCAACAATACGGGTTGTGATTTAACGAATCTTGAGATCAATACATTCGGTTCGGGCTTTGATACAGCGCTATCAACTTGGGATGCATGTGGAGGAAATCAAACGGGATGTAATGATGATACCGGAGGTTTACAATCTCAAATTAATCTTCCTGCTAGCGGTTGTATTGCACCGGGTGAAACGGTTTACATAAGAGTTTCCGGATATAATGGTGCGGATGGAAATGGTATTCTTAATATTATTGAAACGGAAGACAGTAATCCTCCTACATTTACGGTTTGTCCTACCCAAGCAGATATTCCGGCAAATAGTGCTTGCCTGGGAACAACACCGAATCTTGCAGCGCTTGCTACAGCAACAGATAATTGTGATAATAATGTTACGATAACTCAAAGTCCTAGCGTCGGAACTTCTTTAGCTCTTGGCCCTCAAACGGTAACCCTTACGGCAACAGATAACTGTTCTAATAGCACATCAACATGTTTAGTAAACTTTAATGTTATCGATAATTTACCACCTACTTGTAATGCGCAAAATGTTACGGTTAATATTGATGCTGCCGGAAATGCGAGTGTAACTGCTTCAGATATTGATGATAATAGTTTTGACAATTGCGGTATCGCATCGTTGGATATTACTGCCGGACAAACGGCTTATACTTGCGATGATGTCGGGTCGAGTTTTACTGTAACGCTACAGGTAACGGATAATGCCGGATTAACAAGTACTTGTAATGCTACTGTTACAGTAGCTGATCCGGCAAGTAACTGTTGTCAGGCTCCAACTGCGGTTTGTTCTGCATTTACACTTAATCTTGATGCCGCCGGCAATGGTTCTATTGTTGCAGCAGATGTGGATGGCGGAAGTATGGCTAATTGTGGCTTGCAATCTTTAGTAGTAGCACCTACAGATTTTACTTGCGCTAATGTTGGTGCTAATAATGTTACCTTAACTATTACAGACACTAATGGCGATTCTGATAATTGTACTGCAGTTGTAACAGTGGTTGATGTTACACCGCCTGATTGTATGACCCAGGATATTACGATTCAATTAGATGCCGCCGGAAATGCTTCGATCGTTGCAGCAAACGTAGATAACGGTACTTCTGATATTTGTGGAATTTCAACTTTAACAGTTGCGCCTGATGCTTTTACTTGCGCAAATGTTGGAGCAAATACAGTTACTCTTACAGCTACCGACGTTAATGGAAATACATCAACCTGTACGGCTACCGTTACTGTTGAAGACGTAACTCCTCCTGATTGTGTTGCACAGAATGTAACAGTGCAATTAGATGCTGATGGAAATGCCTCTATTGTTGCTGCAGATGTAGATAATGGCACTGCAGATATTTGTGGAATTGCAACTTTAACGGTTGCTCCTGATGCTTTTACTTGTGCAAATATTGGTGCGAATACGGTTACGCTGACTGCAACAGATGTAAATGGAAATACATCAACCTGTACGGCTACCGTTACTGTTGAAGATGTTACCCCTCCTGATTGTGTTGC
>JAHDHT010000231.1 GCA_020631175.1 Chitinophagales bacterium | reverse complement strand
TTACTTCAATTCCATACCACTTCAATACTAAATTATCATATTTAATATTCTGAGCGATCTTAGTAATTTTTTCATTTTCTAAAACAGGTTTAAAAATCGAAAGTGTTTTTTCTGCTTTTTTCGAATCAGATTCTACCGGTATATAATAGGCTTCACCCTCTTTATAAGAAAAAGCTAAACCAACGATTTCAGCAAGATTTGCATCAATGTCTGTAGTCTCCGTATCAAAACAAATGATCTTTTGCTTCATCAGCTTTTTAGCCAATGCCTCCTGATCTTTTACTTTATCTACTAAATGATATTTGTGATCAGTATCTTCAATTGTTTTCCCACCAACTTCTGGTTCCGGAGTTTTTTCACCTGTAGCCTCCTGCCCTTTTAAATCAATATCAAACAAGGTTCCTCCTCCTGATGGTTGGGACATGTTTACATTGTATTCATCTCCGATAATTCTTTTACCTAATGATCGAAATTCAAGTTCAGAAAATTTAGCAGACAGAATTTCTTTATCCGGTTCTTCCAGAATAAAACTATCCAGATCATAATCGCAAGGAACATCTAAAATGATGGTTGCCAATTGTTTTGATATCATCGCCAGTTCAGCATTGTCTTCAACCTTTTCTTTCAATTTGCCTTTTAGCTGATCCGTATTTTCCAAAAGACTTTCAACGGTACCAAATTGTTTTAACAATTTACAGGCGGTTTTTTCTCCAACCCCGGGTATTCCCGGAATATTATCAACCTTATCCCCCATCAAAGCGAGCATATCAATCACCTGATCGATACGTTCAATATCCCATTTAGCCAGAATTTCATCCACCCCAAAAATTTCAGCAGGCTTTCCTCTGAAAGGTGGTTTATACATATAAATATGTTCTTCAACAATTTGCCCGTAATCCTTGTCAGGTGTAACCATATATACTTCGAAACCTTTCTTTGCCGCATCCTTAGCTACAGTACCAATTACGTCATCAGCTTCATATCCTTCCATCTCAATAATCGGAATTTTAAATCCACCTATAATTTCGCGTATATGCGGAATAGCTTCTCTGATTCCTTCCGGCATTTCTTCCCGATTGGCCTTATAAAAATCAACCAGTTCATCCCGTTCTGTCGGACCTGCCACATCAAAGGCTATGGCAATATGTGTTGGCTTTTCTTTTTGAATCAATCGATTCAGAAAATCAGTAAACAAACTGATAGCCGTAGTATTGAAACCTTTCGAATTATATAAGAAATTATCGCCGAGCCCATAATAAGCGCGGTATATCAAAGCATAAGCATCGAGTAGAAATAGTTTTTTATCCGGTTTTGCCATAAGTTAAGATTGGAAAATAAAACTAATGAATTTCGATTTAGCATCTCAATAATCGGTAATGGTATTTACCTTCTTCTAAAAAAGAAAAGAAAAACGATCAAAATGACGAGTTCGGTGTTATATAAAAAAGCGTCTTATGAAATCCCTATTTTGCTCCATCATTTTCTTTTCGATTATCACTGTAAGTCAAGCACAAAATTATATTGGTCTAAACCTTGGCTATTCATTTGGCGTACTTGATGCTATTGAAGCAGAATTTACAGAGCCCTATTCGTATTTTGAAATTGGAGTGCCTTTAAACATTGAATTAAACACTTTCTTAGATTTAAGAATGACACCTACTTCACATCGTTTAGGCAGTCGTTACAATGCGCAAAAAGGTGATTTAACAGATAAGCCTTTACTAAATGGTTATCGTTATTTATACAGCATAACTGTACCAACAGAAATAAGATATAAATTAATTGAAAGTAGAATTATCGCATCTGTAAATGCCGGATTTAGTTACTCTTTTTTGACGCATGGAAGATATAATTATACGCAATATTCTTTTTCTTCTGATCAAACTGAAATTTTAACCCAAGATTTTGAAGGAGCATATGAAATTGAAAATCTTGATATAAACAGACATATGTTATCTCTAAGTGGTGGTTTTGATCTGCAGTATGTGCTTAACAGCAAAAATTTAATTGGAATAAATTTCACTTACATCCATAGCCTTTTTACAATCGATGAGAATAATTCTGATGATCCTAATTTCCCACGGGCAGGATTTATATCACTTCAATACGGAGTTGTGTTGAATAAATAATAAATTATTACCTTAGAAAAGATTTGCTAATCTTATCTCCATTTTTATTAGCGATCTGTAAATAAAAAATACCTTCACTTAGTTCGGGTAAATCAAAAACTATCTGCTGTTTGTTGGCATCCATTTCAAATAGACCATCAAGCATTAACTTGCCATCTACATTGTAAATTTCATAGCTATGTGTACCCGTTTCGAGTGTTTCCACTTCAACGAGTAATTCATCATTTTTAGGACTAATTGTTCCTAAGTTGTAACTAACGAAATTAAAGGAAAGGGAAATAACAAGGATGGATGCAGTTGTTTCTGCAGAACATCCGTTATAATCTGTATAAGAATAAGTGATCGGATGAATGCCAGGACCCGCAAGTGTTGGGTTGAATGCATTGAACACTACCCCTGTACCGGAAAAACTTCCACCTGAAGGGCTTCCTGCAATTGCGATTGGTGATGAAGATGATGTTGTCGACGGTAAGCCACTGATAGAGACAGCCGGTGCAGCATTAACCAAAATATAATCAGTGAATACAGAAGAGCCAGAAGCATTACTTGCAGTTAAAGTAACGGTAAAGGTACCGGGCGTAAGATAAGTATGTGTAGGATTCGCATCTGTTGATGTATTCCCGTCGCCGAAATCCCAGCTTAAATTATCTGCATTAGTTGATGCATCTGTAAAACTGATTTCATCACCTTCACATATTGCATTTGTGCTACTTGTAAAGTTAGCCTGCGCAGAAGGTGCACTTGTACCGGCGCAAGCTGCTAAGCCGGTGGTATCATTTAAAAAGTAAGAAATACTCAACATCATTTCATCATCTGACTCTAAACCAAATGTAACAGCAGAAGGACCATTATTAACATAATGAGCTTCCTGTAACAAACCTTCATTATTTTTAATTGGCAAATAAGGAAGGAAATATCTTGTTGGTGGATGTTGATAATCATAACCTATATAAATACCGTTCGGATCTCCATCCAGATATTCTGCATCAAAAATCTGTGCTCCCTGATTTCCGTTTGCGTCTCGCATAAAAATATTATAATCTGTTCCCCATTGATGAGTGTGTGAGGTGATCCCCCATAAATATCTGGTGCCACTTCCACCAGGAACAATGCTATTTGTGAAATCATATGGATTTCCATTATTCGGGATAAACAGAAACAAGTTTGTATCTAAACTGGTCTCCATGATATGCATGGCTGTTCCGGCAGGCTGCGTATAAAAATTCACATAAACTTCACTGGCTAAAATACCGGCACTAGAAAAATTGATATAATGCGAGTTGAAATCCATTACTGTTCCGGCATCCCAATGAAAGGCAGTACAATCAGGTAATTGTATTGGGTCAGAATTTTGCCAGGCCGCAACCACTTTTGTTCCACCAAAATCAGCGCCTCCTCTTAAGCCATAAGGAGCATTCGTATTTTCATCATTGAATTCATATAAAATAAAGTGATGAGAATAATCGCCCATAAATACTTCAATTTTATATAACTCAAGATCGTTTGGAATTTTAGTATCATATCTCCAGAAAAATTCATCTTCCTCAAAAGAATCTAAAAAGAAAGGACCGAAATGCGTTTGAAATCCTTCCGAAGGTAAAGGCTTTGGAGGAGCAGTTGTTATACTTGGAATACCATTGCCGCTGTAATAATCCTGAATCAATGCCTGATCTACAACATTTCCGTTTTGAGGTGCTCCATTGAGAATCCATTGTCTCACTAATTCAATATCATGTGCCGGAATCGCTCCTGAAGGAGGCATACTTAATCCTTCCGAAGGATCTAAATCCACACTAAAATCTAAAGAATGGTGCATTTTTCTGAATAGAAAACTTCTTTGAGCAACGCCTTCTTCAACTAATGAATAACCTTTAGCAGCTGCAAAAGTATTATTTGGCGGTTGGTTGAACAGCTGTCCGTACAGTGTATTTGCATTGACCGTAAAATCCAATCCGCCCTGAGCATTACTATCATGACAGCCGGAAGTGGCACAATTTGTATTTAAAACATTGTATACAGAAGACCAAGTGCTTTGCCCATTTAGGCTCAAACATGCAAAGCTAAGCACAATTGTAACGATCCAATTTCTCATATCCATTCAATTTATAATGTAAAATACAAAATGTTGATCAGGATTAGAACTTGATTTCACTGTTTTTAGGTATTCAAAATAGTTTGTTTTGTTGAAGTCTTACCCGTCAAATTAGGCTTGAAAATTAAACTTCAGCATTTTTTTTAGTGAAGTAGTAAACAAAAACATACAACCATTTCGGTTTTCGATAGTTGTATTGACAATCAAATCATCGACTATGAAAGTGATTTCTTTTTTAGCGCTGATGATTATTAGCGCTCAGATATTCTCCCAAGACATTTCAAAATTCATCCATGTAGATCAATTTGGCTACATGACTAATGCTGAAAAAGTGGCTGTTTTAAGCAATCCGATTCAAGGCTATAATTCCTACCTTGAATATCAGCCATCAGGTGAAATTCAACTCAGAAATGCGGATGATGACAGTGTAGTTTTTACCGGCTCACTTCAGGCCTGGTACAATGGCGATATGCATGAAGATTCAGGTGACCAGGGATGGTGGTTCGACTTTTCTTCTGTTACTGCGGATGGAAGCTATTATGTTTATGATCCGGTTAATGAGGAGCGATCAGCAACATTTGAAATCAAAGCAAAGCCTTATCAGGATATTTTGAAGGCGGCAGGACGAATGTTTTATTACAATCGATGCGGAACAGATAAACCTGCACAGTTTGCCGGAGACAAATGGGCGGATGGAATGAATTTTATGCAGGATGCGAATGCCCGTTTTATTTATGACCAGCAAAATGTTAATCTTGAAAAAGAAATGACAGGCGGCTGGTTTGATGCCGGTGACTATAACAAGTATGTAAGCTACACACATCAGGTTTTACATGATCTTTTATTAGCCTATGAAGAATATCCTGAAGTTTTTGGAGATGACTGGAATATCCCTGAAAGTGGTAACGGTCTGCCTGACGTGATTGATGAAATCAAATGGGAAATTGACTGGTTAATTAAAATGGTTAATGATGATGGATCGGTACACAATAAATTGGGTGCAAGAAATTATGCAGAAAATGTTTCTACACCACCGAGTTTAAATAATGACACCCGATACTATGGCCCGACTTGTACTTCAGCTTCAATTTCTGTTGCTTCAGTTTTTTCGCATGCCTATTTAACTTTAAGCCAATTCCCTCAACTGGAATCTTATGCAGATAATTTGTTGACAATTGCAGAAAGCTGTTATGATTATACTTTAACTGCATATGAGTCGGGTACTTTAGAATTGGATTGTGATGATGGTTCTATCGTTTCTGGTGATGCAGATTTAGATTATGATACACAAGTTAATAGACTAATTATTGCTTCTTCTTATTTATGGGCAGCTACCGGAGAAGATGCGTATAAAAACTTTTTCGAAGCGAATTACACTTCAACTGAACAAATAAACACCGGTTTCTGGGGACCGTATTTAATGCCGCTGAATGAAGCATTATTATTTTATACGGTTCAAAATGGAGCAGATCAAACGGTTAGTGAAAATATTCGAAATTCATTTACAAATGAGGTAGTCAATAATTGGAATGGCTATTTCGGTTGGGTTGATTGGGGCTTATATCGCTCTTATGTACCTTGGTGGTCTTATACATGGGGTTCTTGTAATCAGCATTCGGAATATGGCAATATTAATTTAATGGCGAATAAATACAATATTGGAAACGACCCTGCCAACATGCAAAGAAAAGCTGCTGAACAGATACATTACTTCCACGGTGTTAACCCTCAGGGTATAGTGTATTTGAGTAACATGTATGATTATGGTGCAGAAAGAAGTTGTAATGAAATTTATCATACCTGGTTTGCGGATGGAAGTATTTACGATCACGCATTAGACTCTCCAAACGGTCCGGCACCCGGCTTTTTAGTTGGTGGTCCGAATCAGAATTACAGTAATGGTAATTATTCACC
>JAHDHT010000230.1 GCA_020631175.1 Chitinophagales bacterium | reverse complement strand
GCTACAAAGTACCGTGCTACCTAAATAATTTCCGCCCCAAATAATTTATCTTTATACGATCATGAAAGATTTTAACCAAGCCTACTTTAAAGCACTAGAACAACTCAACGAAAAACAAAGAGCAGCAGTAGAAACCATTGAAGGACCGGTACTCGTAATAGCCGGGCCAGGTACAGGAAAAACACAAATCCTCGCTGCCAGAATTGGAAATATTTTACAAAAAACAGACTCCGGTCCGGAGAATATTTTATGTCTGACATTTACCGATGCAGGTACTGTTGCCATGAGGAAACGACTATTAGATTTTATTGGTCCTGAAGCCTATAAAATAGATGTACATACTTTTCACTCATTTACAAATCAGGTTATTAAAGACAACCCGGCTTTATTCGGACATACAGAATTAAACACACTCAATGAATTAGAAGAAATTGATTTATATAATGAAATAATAAATGGTTTCGACAGTCAACATCCCTTAAGAAAATGGGGAAGAGGGAAATATTTTGAAATGCCCCGACTTAAAGATCTCTTTTCAAAAATGAAAAGAGAAAACTGGTCTCCAAAAAAGATAATAGATAGTATTGATATATACATTAAACGAGAAAGTGATAATCCTGCCTGGAAATACAAACGAGATTACAAAGCTAAAGATGGTACGGTAAGACCAAAAGACAGTTATAAACCGGATTATGAAACGAAAGTTTTAAAACCAATGCGGCAATTAAAAGCGGCAGTAGAAGAATTTGAAACGTATAATACACTTCTGCAAAAAAAAGGCAGATACGATTATAATGACATGATCAAATGGGTGCTGGATAAATTTGCAGATCCTGAACATGAAGACTTACTTCGCTCCTACCAGGAACGTTATCATTATTTTCTTGTAGATGAATATCAGGATACCAATGGTGCGCAAAATGCATTACTGTATCAATTGATAGACTTTTTTGAGAACCCAAATGTTTTTGTGGTTGGAGACGATGATCAATCTATTTACCGTTTTCAGGGAGCCAGTGTTTCAAACATTGGAGACTTTAAGAAAAAGTATAAAGATTATCTCAGCATTATTACCCTTGAGAAAAATTACCGCAGTACACAATCTATTTTAAATATTTCAAAAAGACTAATCGAAGAAAATAAAGATCGATTAATCAATGACACACCGGGCTTAACAAAAAATTTAACCGCCGGTAGAGAAGAAAGGATAAATAGTCAGGCAAAACCCGAAGTAAGAATTTATCCGAATGCAATGCATCAAACAGTGCATATTGCCAAAGAAATTGAACGACTCAAAAATGAAGGAACGGCATTAAAAGAAATTGCTGTAATATATGCCAAACATAAATCAGCAGAAGATATTTGTAAGTATTTTGCACTCAAAGAAATCCCGTTTCAAACAAAGAAGAAAAAAGACATTCTTCAATCTGTATTAATTAATCAGCTATTGGATATGCTGCGTTTAATAGCTGATGAATCTAATGAACCTCATAGTAGAAATGATTTAATATTTGAAACACTACATTTCCCATGGTTCGAAATCGATGCCTTAACAATAGCTAATCTGGCTTATGATTTAAGAACCAATTATAAAGCACGCTGGAGAGTTGAATTACAAAAGAAAAGTGCCAAACTGCAGATGGATATGTTTGCAGACCAGAACAACTATCAGGCAGAACAGATGGCTAACCTGAACAGAGCAGGTGATTTTTATGAATACTGGATTAAAGAAATCAGAAACGTAACGGTTCCCATACTGGTTGAAAAAGTAATCACGCAATCCGGTATGCTTGGATATGTAATGAATCATCCGGATAAAAGAAATTTAATGAAGGAGTTAACAACCTTCTTCGACTTTGTAAAAGATGCAGCAGAAAGAAAACCAAGATTAAAATTAACCAGCCTGATTAACGACATTCTTAAAATGCAGGATAATGAATTGCCATTAAGTATCCAGCAAATTTCAGGTGACCCGAATGGTGTATGGTTTATGTCAGCACATGGATCAAAAGGATTAGAATTTAAACACGTTTTTATTTTAGATACTGTTCCTAATCAATGGGAAAAATCAAGAGGACCAAATACTTCATATAAACTTCCTTCGAATTTAATTGCAAGTAACAGTTCCGATAATATCATTGAAGAAAGAAGAAGATTGTTTTACGTTGCCGCTACACGTGCAGAAGAACATCTCTACATGTGTTACCCTCAGCGTAATGCAAACGATAAAGAACAGGTTGCAAGTACTTTCGTTGAAGAAATGAAAATTGCAAAAGATGATATCGTCGAAAAAAATATAATGCTGGAAGAAGATGATATTTTAGAATTTAAAATGAACATACTTGAAGAAGCTCCGACTCCGGATATTCAAACCATTGATGATCAAATGATCGAAGCAGTATTGCAAAAATATGTTCTAAGTGTAACACATCTTACCAGCTATTTAAAATGTCCTAAAAACTTTTATTTCAATACTATTCTAAGAGCACCTGCTGCCATGAATGAAGCATTGACTTATGGTAATGTAATGCATAAAACGCTTGAAAATTATTTCAAAGCGATGAAAGATCATCCTGATAATAAATTCGGAGATCTGGAAGATTTGCAAAAATTATTCAAGCTTCAAATGAAAGCGCATAAAGCAAAATTCACAGAAGAGCAGTATGAAGAAAAAGAAAAACAAGGTTATCACCATTTAGAGCTATACTATAACAAATACATAGAAGAATGGAAACAGCACAAAATAATCACGCTCGAATATCAGGCAAGAAATGTTGTTTTCGAAGACATTCCATTAAAGGGAGCGATTGATAAAATGGAATTTGATGGCAATGATGTTAACGTGGTTGATTACAAATCAGGAAAATTTAATAAGAATAAATTTTCGCCTCCTTTGCCCGAAGAAAAATGGAAAAATAGTGATGCTCCGGAAACCTGGGAGGAATTAGGTGGAGATTTATGGAGGCAAGGTGTCTTTTATAAAATATTAATTGATGCTGACCCGAGAAATAACTGGAAAGTAAAAAGTACAGAATTCGATTTTATTGAAGCAGATACACAAAAAAAGCTGACCAAAAAATCAGTTATAATAACTAAAGAAGATGAAGACTTATTAAAAGATCAGATTAAATCGGCCTGGCAAGGCATTCAAAACAAAGAATTTTCCGGTGAATGCAAAGACCCGTATTGCAGATGGTGTTCTTTTGTAAAAAATAATTACAGAGATTCAGTTGAACTTTCTGAGGATACAGTAAACGAAGAATTAATTGAACAAGAAATTTCTGAGTCACCTTTAAATTAAACAATGAAAAAATTAGTAGTCCTGATATTGATTATTTCATCACTAAGCGCTTGTGTCAATCAATACGAAACGATTGATACCAACAAATTCAATCAAAAAATAGAAATGAAAACAGATATTCAATCTGCAAAAGAATTGATTGAGTTTTATTACAACTATCCATCCAGAGAAGGGAAAGCCGATATTAGCATCCAAACAAAAGAATTAGGTCAAAATAAATGGAAAGCAATTTTAATTCATGATAATTTAAAAGACGATTCTCAAAAAGCATTGAAAATTGTAATGAAAGCAAAAATGTTAAATGGAAAATGGATCGTCGAAGAAATTAAAAAAAGCAGAAAATGTTATAAAGGCAGAGGACATACCTCATGGGGAAAACGCTGGTGTAGCTAAATATTTATATCCTTTAATGCCAAAAGTAAATTATCTTTTTCAGTCTGGAAAGAATTTTTAATTTGCTCATATTTCATCATAATCGCCAATTGTTTTTCTTTACTACCATTACTTTCATAGATTCGAATAAGGTTATTGTAGACATCTAATTTTAAATGATCTAAATTATGTTCATCTAAAAATTCAATTGATTGAAGTAATCCCTTTTCCGCTGCCGCAAAAGAACCATTTTCCATTAGATAAGCCCAGTAGTTCATTTCACAATGGGCAATTTGATTTACTTCTCCATCTTTTTTAGCTAAAGCAATTGATTCCAAAAATAAAGATTTTGCTGCTATATTCTTTCCATAATTCTTCAAATGAATAGCAAAATTCAATTTAACATTAATGAAAATTTTGACATTATGTAGAGTCTTTTCTAATAGATCAGAATAAATCTCCGTAGCTTCTTCTATCTTTCCAAGATCACTTAAAACATCCGCCTTTCTTAATAATATAATAAAACGGGCATGTTCGTTGAATTGATCCAGATTTTCCGTTACCTCACTAATCATTTCAAAAGCTTTTTGCTTTTGATCCGTTTTTGATAATGCAAGAGCAATGTTAAATTTCAAAGCATTTAATCCGGTTTGCTCATTATACTTCCGAAATGTATTATATGCAGATTTATAAAAGTCAACTGCAATTGTATACATACCTATGGCATTGTAAATATTACCTAGTACAACAATTATATTAGCATAATCTATAGTATCCTCTTCGTATAGCTCTTTAGCTTTTAAAGTTTTAAATAAGGCTTCCTGAAGCTTACCTGAATTAATGAGTAAATTTAATTGATATGCCCGATCTTTTGATTCCATTAATTACTCATTTTCATTGTTGAGATCAACATCTTTGTATTTTAAAAATATGATCATTCCAAGTATACAAACTACCATAGCAAACAATGCACTCATTTTAACACCAAAAGGGTTATCTACACTCTTTCCTAAAATTAGTAAAGCCGGAAATACAAAATTAGTCACAGATATTCCAAGCTTCATCACAAGCATTCGCATCCCGAAATACATTCCCGATTTATTTTCACCACTTTGTCTTGAATCCTTTTCCGCCAGATCAGCAATAATTGCATTCGGCAAAATCCCAAAAACAGCAATTGGAATAGCTGCAACAATACACACTATCGTCATGTAGGTTGAAGCATCCATCCGAAGAAAATCAGTTAGCAAAATCGCTATAAAAACCAAAGAGTAAATTATAAAAGAGAATAGAACCAGTTTCCGTTTCCCCAATTTACGTGCAAGAATATTTACCGGTAAATAACATAAAAAACTAACTGCAAATAAAATGGTCATATAGAGGGTAGCCGTTTCTTTTTCCAGCTGAAACAGAACAGTAACGTAATAAGGAATCCCTAATTGAATTGCTGTCATCGCCATCCAATACATAAAATCCGATAGTGCAAAAACTCTGAAATTAGCATCTTTAAATACCTGTGCCGCTGCTTTAAATGCAGAATCATTGGTCTCACCCGGTAATGAATATTTCTTTTCATTAATAAAAATGACAGGAAGCAACATAAAGAACAATGAAATACCTGCAAATAATATCATTGTAGTTTGGAAAGCGGCTGTCGCAGTCATAGAAGCTTCAAAAAGCCCCTGAAAAAAATGAACAGAATTTCCAAAACCAAAACCTAAAGCCCAGGTCACTGAAATAGCAGTAGCAATATTCAAACGCTGTTTTGAATCATGTCCTAATTCAGACATCCACGCTGTAAAAGGGGTAACGTAGATCGTCATAAAAAGAAAGAAAGCCAGCACACAGAAAGCCAACCACGCCCCGTTCATCCAATGCTCACCATCAACTAAAGGCACAAACATCAAAACAGAGAACACCGCAAATGGAATCGCCCCTACCAACATAAAGGGCCTTCTTTTGCCAAACTTACTCTTCCATCGATCGGACCAGTTCGCTATAAGCGGATCGGT
The DNA here is from genome assembly GCA_020631175.1 of Chitinophagales bacterium. GTDB lineage: Bacteria > Bacteroidota > Bacteroidia > Chitinophagales > JAHDHT01 > JAHDHT01. The sequence goes on along the minus strand of JAHDHT010000230.1, from coordinate 518 downwards.
AATTCCATCGAAAATCCTTCCAAATAAAGTTAATAAACCAATCACAGTAATTACTCCAAATAAAGCCCCCTGAAAAATGTAGGTTGGGAAGATTACTTTATCTGCCGTCTCCGGTGGCATATAGAAATACGGGATCAACATTGCTCCTCCATAAGCGCACAAAGACCAACCAAACTGACCTAAAGCGTATATCAAAATGATTTTCCAGTCGGGCCGTTGAATTGAAGTTTCATTCACGGCTACAAGATAAGAAAGAATATAGCTGCTTCAATAGTTAAATTGAATAGAATAATGACAAGTAAAAATGGATTTCTAATAGCACACACATTAACATATATATAAATTAGAAATGCATAACTACACCCTTCAACTCAAAAAAATTTGGTAATATTAAGCTAAAATTAACTAGCACATGATGAAAAATTTACTCGTATTAGTAATCCTATCATTCTTCACCCTTTCATTATCCGCCCAAACAGTCACAGGAACCGTAACAGACGGCGAAACAGGTGATGTAT
>JAHDHT010000229.1:3979-6207 GCA_020631175.1 Chitinophagales bacterium | reverse complement strand
AAAAAAATGAAATACATCGATCAAATAAAAGAAGCTCACCAATATATTGTAGAACAAAGCAATAATTTCAAAGCACAATTCGGCATCATTCTTGGTACCGGATTAGGAAATCTGGTAAGCGAGATTGAAATTGAAAAAGAAATTCCCTACAATGAAATTCCACACTTCCCGGTTTCAACTGTTGAATCGCATTCCGGAAAACTTATTTTCGGCCGCATAGGAGACCGTTCGGTAGTGGCAATGCAAGGGCGCTTTCATTATTATGAAGGCTATGATATGAAGGAAGTTACATTTCCTGTTAGAGTTTTAAAATTACTCGGAATCGAAAAATTATTTATTTCGAATGCAGCCGGTGGATTAAGAGCGGATCATGAAAAAGGGGATTTAATGATTATTAAAGATCATATCAATCTTCAATATGAGAATCCCTTAAGAGGTGAAAACCTCGATGAATTCGGTCCCCGATTTCCGGATATGAGTCAGCCTTATAATCACAAAATGATTGAGCACGGATTGGCCATTGCTTCAAAACATAATATAAGATGCATAGCAGGAGTATATGCTTCTGTACCCGGACCTAATTTAGAAACCATAGCAGAATATGTTTATTTAAATCGAATAGGAGCAGAAGCAGTAGGTATGAGCACCGTTCCTGAGGTGATTGTTGCGGCACATATGCAATTACCTGTTTTTGCAATTAGTGTCATAACAGATATCTGTTTTCCACCCGAGCGGGTAAAAGCTGTAAGCGTTCCTGAAATCATTGCTGTAGCGGGTGAAGCAGAACCGAAAATGACTCAAATATTAAAGGAAATGATTCAGCAGAGTTAAGCTGTTTTCAAAATCATTTTCAATACTCTGTTTAATTGCTCAGGCTGATCAATCGAAATGAAATGGCCACTTTTTTCTATATGATGAACCGGCACTTTTGTATTTTCAAACATTAGTTTTTTCATATGAGCATAGCACAATTGATCTTTCTTTGCGACAATTAAATGTTTATTACAAGCTAAAGAATTAAATTTTTCAGCCAGATCAGTCAACTCATTTTTTCTTCCGTTATTCATCATTTGAACAATTCCATTTAGTCTGTTTTCAATAGATGAATTTTCATGATGATCGATTATAGAAGAAATTTGTTTCCAGTTTTTAAGAGAAAAGTTTCTACTTAGCGACCGCATCACCGTTTTTAATCCGGAACTATTCATCAACAAGTTTTTTATTCCAGGTTTAGGAAAAGCAAAATGACTCAATTTATCCATTACAGTACTTAAGGTATAAGCAACAGTGTTTAAGAGAATGAGTTGATCAATGCTTTCCTGATTTTCAAATGCATGTAAAACAGCAGGCGGTCCTCCCATATCATGTCCAATAATTGATATCTTTTCATTAGTAGTGAAAACATGATCTAACAATGCCGATAATATTTCTTTTTTATACGTAAACGTATACGGATAATTCTCAGAAACAGATGACTGACCATATCCGGGCCAATCGAATGTTAAAACCTTACAATCAGATTTTAGAAATACGCTTTGCTTTTCCCAAAGCAATCTATTGGTAGGCCATCCATGTAAAAACACTACAGGCTTACCGTTTCCTTCAAGCTGATAAGCTATTTCTAAATCTTCAAATTGAAATGAGCCTTCCATAATTATTTATTTGTACTTATTATGTAAACCCTTTCCGTCCAAAATCATTCCCTTTATTTTATCTAATCTTCTTTCTTTGGTGCTTGCCCGTTTTGCCGCATTGATATATTCAGCATATTCTCTCTGACAGGAGGGTGTTAATTTTCCGAATGCAGATTTTAGCTTTTTGTCAGCTTTAAAGGCTTCATTCAAAAGCGGATCAATTTCTAATTTTTTGCTTTTTCTTTCAGGTTTTATTTCTTTTCCCGCCTTTTGATTGGCGATACTTTCATCGATATATTTTTTAATCACGTTCACCTTCACTTCTTTAAGCGAAGTAAAACGCATTTGCCGCATGGCTTTGGTAACTCCTTCCTGCGCATTAATAAGCAGTCCTTCTTTATCTTCAAGTAATGCACCTTGATGAAACCAAAGACCAACAAAGTTTTTAAAGGCCATTAATCCGAACAGATTCTTTTTGCCTAATAAATAAGCAGGTGCACCCCATTTTACAGCTTCGCTTAATTCAGGATGTTTCAAAAAGATATCGCGCACTTTCTCTAAAACAGGCAACCATTCATCCTGAGCAGCCATATA